>NZ_JAZDRM010000001.1:0-86779 GCF_047501495.1 Ancylobacter sp. G4_0304
GCTTTCGGGGGCGCGGGGCGGGAGCGGCGACGGCCTTGGCGCGGCCCGACAGGCCGAGGCGATGGACCTTGCCGATCACGGCATTACGGGTCACGCCCCCGAGTTCCGCCGCGATCTGGCTCGCCGAAAGTCCCTCGGACCAGAGTTTCTTCAGCAACTCGACGCGTTCGTCCGTCCAGTTCATTGCCGTGCCTCCTGAAAACCCATCGATCGCGCGGCAGAATCCCTCAGCGCTCCGATTCCGGGTGTACCGGCCGGACCAACGCTGCTGACGCCACTTTCGGAATACCGCCGCACGAGATGTCGTATCTGACGAGGGGGAGGCTACAATATGCGTTGACTCAGGCCCAGTAGGTTCAGGGCCGAAACGATTGTTTTCCCCAGTTGCGAGTCCGCGCGGCAACACTGCGCCGCTCCGCTCGCCTGTCACCGTGAGGTCATATGCGCATTAGTCCGTCAAGATGCGCGGGCAAATATTGACCGGGGATTCCTTATCTATAAAATTCGCACTCTCGGGTGCCGCCCCCGCAAGGGCGGCACGTTTCGTTTTGGGCCTGCCCTATGCGGCAAGAGTTGAGAAAGTGGAGGGGACAGTGATCGACCCCATCCTGCCGACCTATAATCGTGTGAACCTCGTTTTCGAGCGTGGCGAAGGCGCCTGGCTGTTCACCCGAGATGGCGAGCGATATCTCGACTTCACCGCCGGCATCGCGGTGAATGTCCTCGGTCATGCCCACCCCCACCTTGTCGCCGCTCTCACCGAGCAGGCCGGCAAGCTGTGGCACCTGTCCAACCTGTTCCGCATCGAGGGAGCCGAGCGCCTGTCGCGCCGTCTCGTCGAGGCGACGTTTGCGGACACCATGTTCTTCACCAATTCGGGTGCGGAAGCGCTGGAATGCGCGATCAAGATGGCCCGCAAGTACCAGTACGTCTCGGGCCACCCGGAGCGCAGCCGCATCATCACCTTCGAGGGCGCCTTCCACGGCCGCACGCTCGCCACCATCGCGGCAGGCGGCAATGCGAAATATCTCGAAGGCTTCGGCCCGGCCATGCCCGGCTTCGACCAGGTGCCGTTCGGCGACATTGAGGCGGTGAAGGCCGCGATCGGGCCTGAAACCGGCGCGATCCTCATCGAGCCGGTGCAGGGCGAAGGCGGCGTGCGAGCCGCGCCGTGGTCGTTCCTGAGGGCGCTGCGCGCGCTCGCCGATGAGCACGGGCTGTTGCTGGTGCTGGACGAGGTGCAGTGCGGCGTCGGGCGCACCGGCAAGTTCTTCGCCCATGAATGGGCCGGCATCGCGCCGGACATCATGGCGGTGGCCAAGGGCATTGGCGGCGGCTTCCCGGTCGGCGCCTGCCTCGCCACGGAAGAAGCCGCCAAGGGCATGACCGCCGGCACGCACGGCTCCACCTATGGGGGCAACCCGCTGGCCATGAGCGTGGCCAACGCCGTGCTCGACGTGGTGCTGGAAGACGGGTTCCTGGAAAACGTGCGCGACATGTCGACCCGGCTGCGCCAGCGCCTCGCCGAGCTGAAGGACCGCCACCCCGCCATCATCGGCGAGGTGCGTGGCGAGGGCCTGCTGCTCGGCCTGCGCACGCTGGTGCCCAATGGCGAGATGGTGGACGCGATGCGCGCCGAGGGCATGCTCGGCGTCGGCGCGGCCGACAATGTGGTGCGGCTGCTGCCGCCGCTGAACATCGGGGAGGCCGAGATCGACGCGGCGTTCACCCGGCTCGACGCCGCCTGCGCGCGGCTGGAGAAGGGCCTGCGGGCCGAAGCCCAGAAGGGAGCGGCGGCATGAACGCGCGCGCCAGCAACATCAAGCATTTCCTCGACCTCGACGCGCTGCCGGCCGACCAGCTCCGCGACATCATGCAGCTCTCGCATGATCTCAAGAGCCGCCGGCAGGTGATCGCAGCCGAGAAGCCCTTCGCCGGCAAGGTGTTGGCGATGATCTTCGACCAACCCTCGACCCGCACGCGCATCTCCTTCGATGTCGCGATGCGCCAGCTCGGGGGCGAAACGATCATGCTGACCGGCGCGGAAATGCAGCTCGGGCGTGGCGAGACCATCGCCGACACCGCGCGCGTGCTCTCGCGCTATGTCGACGCAATCATGATCCGCATCCTTGACCACAAGGCGCTCGAAGAGCTGGCGCAGTACGCCACCGTCCCGGTGATCAACGGCCTGACCCGCGACTCCCATCCCTGCCAGATCATGGCGGACGTGATGACCTTCGAGGAGCACAAGGGTTCCATCCAGGGCCGCACCGTGGCGTGGACCGGCGATTCCAACAATGTGCTGGTGTCCTGGGTTCATGCCGCGCAGCGCTTCGACTTCGCGCTGAACGTCGCGACCCCCGAGGAGCTTGCTCCGCGTCCGGCGCTGATCGACTGGGCCCGCCGCACCGGCGCTCGCGTCAAGTTCGGCCGCCATGCCGAGGAAGCGGTGGAAGGTGCGGATTGCGTGGTCACCGACACCTGGGTGTCGATGGGCGATGCCGAGGCCGAGCGCCGTCACAACCTGCTCAAGCCCTATCAGGTCAACGGAGCCCTGATGAAGCGCGCCCAGCCGGACGCGATCTTCATGCACTGCCTGCCGGCCCACCGCGGCGAGGAAGTCACCGACGAGGTGATGGACGGCCCGCAATCCGTGGTGTTCGACGAGGCCGAGAACCGTCTCCATGCCCAGAAGGGCATTCTTGCCTGGTGCCTCGAAGGCGCTCAGGGCTGACGGGCCGCCACGCTGCCGCTTGAGTGACGCCGGGCCGCGAGGCTGCCGGCGCCCTCTCGCATCCGGCGCGGGGCGCACCTATATGGGCGGACGGAGCTGACATGACATCAAAATCACAGACCTCATCCCCCGCCACCGCCCCCCTCGCCCCGGATATCGCGGACGACCGGGTGACTCCGTTTCACGTCGACGGCCTCGACACACGCGGGCGCATCGTGCGCCTCGGCGCGACGCTCGACGCCGTGATGGCGCATCACGACTATCCGGCCCCGGTGAAGCGCCTCCTCGGCGAAGCCGTGGCGCTGACCGTGCTGCTCGGCTCGACGCTGAAGATCACCGGCCGCTTTATCCTGCAGACGCGCACCGACGGGCCGGTCGACTTTCTCGTGGTCGACTTCACCGCGCCACACGACGTGCGCGCCTATGCCCGCTTCGATTCCGGCCGGCTCGATGCGCTCAGCGACGTCGAGCGCCGCGACAGCGGGCTGCTGCTCGGGCGCGGCCATCTCGCCATGACCATAGATCAGGGCCTCAGCGTGAACCGCTATCAGGGCGTGGTCGCGCTGGAAGGCGGCGGGCTGGAAGAAGCCGCGCACCAGTATTTCACCCAGTCCGAACAGATCCCGACCCGTGTACGGCTCGCAGTCGCCGAGGAAGTTCATCCGGGCGGCGCCGCCTCCTCCTGGCGTGCCGGCGGGCTGATGGCGCAGTTCCTGCCCACCGAGGGCGGGCGCATCCGCCCTGTCGACCTGCACCCCGGCGACGCGCCGGAAGGCACCGAGTTGCCGATGGCGGATGAGGACGATGCGTGGATGGAAGCCCAGTCGCTGGTCGGCACCATCGAGGACCTCGAACTGGTGGACGCCGAGCTGTCGAGCGAGCGCCTGCTGTACCGGCTGTTCCACGAGCGCGGCGTGCGCGTGTTCGATTCCGAGCATATCGATGCCCGGTGCTCGTGCTCGCGCGACCGGGTGATGGAGGTGCTGACCAATTTCTCCCAGGAACAGCGCGAGAGTCTGGTGGAAGACGGCCGGATCACCGTCACCTGCGAGTTCTGCGGCCGCTCCTACGGCTTCAAGGCGGAGGAAGTGATCAACGAAGAGCCGCCGGCGCCGTCCGGCGAGTAACCGCCCCAGGCATCTCCCCCGGAAGCTGCGTCGCGGCTTCCGGCCCGCGGTCCCGGCTCTACGCCGCGCACTCCGCGATCAGGCCCCTCAGGAAACGCTCGCAGGCGCGAAGCTGTGCCAGCTCGATATATTCGTCGGGCTTGTGCGCCTGATCGATCGAGCCTGGCCCGCAAATGATGGTCGGCACGCCCTGCGCCTGGAAATGCCCGCCCTCGGTGCCATAAGCCACCGTATAGGTGCGGTTCTGCCCGGCGAGGCGCAGCGCCAGCAACTCGGCCTCCGAGCCGGTCTGCGGCCGGAGCGGGGGCACCTTGTAGATCATGTCGGTGACGATCTCGGCCTCGGGCGCCTCGACCCTCAGCTTGGGCACCACGACCTCCTGCGCGAAACGCTCGAAGCGCGCCAGCAGCGCGGCCTCGTCGAAGTCCGGCAGGCCGCGTACGTTCCAGCGGATCGCGCAGCGTCGCGGCACGATGTTGCCGGCGGTGCCGCCCTCGATCACCGTGACCTGCACCGTGGTATTGGGCGGATCGAAACGACCGCTGGCATCGCCCTTCGCGATCAGCTCGGCGCGGTAGCGGTCGAGTTCGCCGACCAGCTCGGCGGCGGCGAAGATCGCGTTGGCGCCCAGATGCGGCATGGAGGAATGCGCCTCGCGGCCGATAACTGTGGTGACATAGGCGATGCCGGACTTGTGGGCGTCGACCACGCGCATCGAGGTCGGCTCGCCGACGATGCACGCACGCGGCAGGGGAAGGTCGACCCCGAGCTTGCGCACCGCCGGCACGACCCCGGTGCAGCCGATCTCCTCGTCATAGGACACCAGAAGATGGATCGGCGTCTTCAGCGCCGCATTGGCCATCTCTGGCACCATGGCGAGGCAGGCGGCGACGAAGCCCTTCATGTCGCAGCTTCCGCGCCCGTACAGCCGGTCGTCGACCGGGGTGAGCGTGAAGGGATCGGTGGTCCAGGGCTGGCCGTCCACCGGCACCACGTCGGAATGGCCGGACAGGCACACGCCGCCGACGCCGGCGGGGCCGATGGTCGCGAACAGGCTCGCCTTGTCGCCCGTCTCGTTCGGCACCGTGACGCTCTCAATGCCGAAGGCGGCCAGGTAGTCGCGCACGAAGCCGATCAGTTCGAGATTGGAATTGCGGCTCGTCGTGTCGAAGGCCACCAGATAGGCCAGAAGTTCCTCGGTGGTGGTACGGCTGGCCAGCATGAAAAGTCCCCGTTTCGGTGCCCGGCAGGATAAGGGAACCGGACGCCGAACAACAGCTTATCGCCGCCACAGGCTGGGGAGGAAGAGCACCAGAACGGTGAAAAGCTCCAATCTCCCCATCAGCATCCCGATGGACAGCAGCCAGATCACATGATCGGGCAGCGCCGAGAAGTTCTGAGCCGGGCCAATGACCGGGCCGAGACCGGGGCCGACATTGGCGACCGCCGTAATCGCGGCGGAGAACGACGTGATGAGATCGAAGCCCAACGTGTTGATCGCCAGCGAGATCACCATGAAGGTCGCCATGTAAAGGAAGGCGAAGGACAGCACCGAGGCCACCACGTCGTCGCCGATCGGCGCCCCGTTATAGCGCACCGGGAACACGCCGTTGGGATAGATGATGCGCTTGAGATGCTGGGAGAGCGCGGAGCCTAGAATGGCGATGCGGAACATCTTCATGCCGCCGGCCGTCGAGCCGGTGCAGGCGCCGAGAAACAGCAGGATGAAATAGAGCGCCTCGGTCGGCGGCCCCCAATGGGTGAAGTCGGTCGCGACGAAACCGGTGGTCGACATGATCGACACCACGTTGAACAGCGCGTTGCGCAGTGCCGGCTCGCCTTCCGCGATTCCCCCGCGTATCTGCTGGAACGTCGAGAGGAGGGTGAACAGCGCCACCAACCCGAGGAACAGCCGCACCTCGCTATTGGCGAACAGGCGGCTGAAATCGCCGGCCAGAACGCGGACATAGAGCACGAAGGGCAGCGAGCCGGCGACCATGAAGACCACGGCGGCATATTCGATCGCCGCGCTGTGGAAATAACCGATCGAGGCGTCGTGCGTGGCGAAACCGCCGGTCGAGATCGTGGCCATCGCATAGGCCACGGCGTCGAATACGCTCATCCCGCACAACAGGAAGGTAACGGCGCAGGCCAGGGACAGCACCAAATAGGTGCCCAGAATACTCTTGGCCATCTGCGCCGCCCGCGGCAGCATCTTCTCCGCCTTGTCGGATGACTCGGCATGGAAAAGCTGCATGCCGCCGACCTGCAACATGGGCAGGAAGGCGATGGCCAGCACGATGATGCCGATGCCGCCATACCAGTGCAGGAAGGCGCGCCACATCAGCACGCCGGGCGGACGCTGGTCGAGGTTGGAGATGACGGTCGCGCCGGTGGTGGTCAGGCCGGACATCGCCTCGAAATAGGCGTCGGTGAAGGAGAGGTCGGTGTCCGACCACATGAAGGGCACGGCGGCGAAAGCCGAGAGCAGCACCCAGCTGAAGGTGGTGAGCACGAAGGCCTGCCGCAGATCCAGCCGCTCCACTTCACCCGAACGTCCCGCCAGCCACAGCGATAGGCCGACGAACACGGTGATCGCGGCGGAAGCGGCATAAACGATGAAGTCGTTGTGCCCGGAGACGACATCGACCAGCGCCGGTATCAGCATGGTAGTGCCGAGAATGGCGAGCAGGACGCCCAGAATGGCGGCGATCGGGCGGAAATCGATCACGGGCGTCTGATACCGTTATCGCGAAGGAACAGCTCGGTTCGGGCGGGATGCCCGCAGGCCGCAGGCCGCCGTGGGAGGTGGCGGGTACGACAGCGCGAAACATAGCCGCTTCCCCCGCCCCCCGGAAGCCGCCGCGTCACGGTCAATTGAGGGTATGCACCGCGCCGGGAAGGTCGAGCGAGAAGGCGGGCACTTCCGCGTCGAAGGCCTCCCCGCTCGGCGTGGTGAAATTGTAGCTGCCTTCCATGATGCCGGTGGAGGTCGGCAACGGCACCCCGCTGGTGTATTCGAAATGGCCGCCCGGCGGCAGCACAGGCTGCTCGCCGACCACGCCGGCGCCGCGTACCTCCTGCACCCGCCCGAGCGCATCGGTGATGATCCAGTGCCGGGTGCGCAACTGCACCGTCTCCGCGCCGAGATTCACGATCTCGATGGTGTAGGCCCAGAAATACTGGTTGCGGTCAGGGTCGGATCGTTCCGGCGAGAAGCGCGGGGTCACCGTCACCTGCACGCCGTGAGTGGTCGCACGGTACATGACGCCTCCTTGATGATTCCCGGCACGGCGCCAGTCAAACCGCTTCCCCCGCCGACGGCAAGGCCGACAGGGGAAGGGCAGGCTCACACCGCCGCGAGCGCGCGGGCGAGATCCTCGGTGAGATCGTCGACATGCTCCAGCCCGACAGAGAGCCGAACCATGCCGTCGCTGATGCCCATATCCGCCCGCTGCTCGGGCGTGAAACGCTGGTGCGTGGTGGTCGCCGGATGCGTGACCAGGCTCTTTGCATCGCCAAGATTGTTGGAGATGCGGGCGATGCGCAGCCCATTGAGGAAGCGGAAGGCGCCCGCCTTGCCGCCCGCGATTTCGAAGGTCACCAGCGTGCCGCCACCGCGCATCTGGCGCTTGGCGAGTTCATGCTGGGGATGGTCGGCCCGGAACGGGTAGAGCACCTTCGTCACCTTCGCCTCGCCGGCCAGCCGGTCGGCGAGCGTGCTCGCGCTCGCCTGCATGCGCTCGACGCGCAACGGCAGCGTCTCCAGCCCTTTCAGCATCACCCAGGCATTGAAGGGCGAGGCCGACGGGCCGGTCTGGCGCAGGAAGGTCTGGAGATGGTCGGCCAGGAACTTCTCCGAACACAGCACCACGCCGGCGAGGCAGCGGCCCTGCCCGTCAATATGCTTGGTGGCGGAATAGACCACGACATCGGCGCCCAGCGCGATCGGGCTCTGCAGCATCGGGGTGGCGAACACATTGTCCACGATCAGGCAGGCGCCGGCCGCCTTGGAAATCGCCGCGACGCCGGCGATGTCGACCAGTTCGAGCGTCGGGTTGGTCGGGCTCTCCAGGAAGAATACCTTGGTTTCCGGCCGCACCGCCGCCTTCCAGGCATCGAGGCTCGCGCCATCGACCAGCGTGGTCTCGACGCCGAAGCGCGGCAGCAGTTCCTCCACCACATAGCGGCAGGAGCCGAACAGCGCGCGCGCCGCCACAACATGGTCGCCGCTTTTAAGCTGGCACAGCAGCGCCGCCGTCACCGCCGCCATGCCGGAGGCGGTAGCGCGGGCGACTTCCGCGCCTTCCAGCAAAGCGAGACGGGTCTCGAACATCGCGACGGTGGGATTGGAATAGCGCGTGTAGATGAAGCCCGGATCGTCGCCCTTGAAGCGCGCCTCGGCCTGCTCGGCCGTGTCGTAGACATAGCCCTGCGTAAGATACATCGCTTCCGCCGTCTCGCCGAAAGGCGAGCGCAGGATGCCGCCATGAACGAGGCGGGTGTCGGGCCGCAGCGCGGCGATATCGGCGGGAGAGAGTTTCGGCTCGGCGGACTTTTCGGCGGACATGAGCGGCTCCGGTATCTGATACAGACCGGGGTCGCCCACGTGCAAACGCCACGCGGCCCCGACCTTTTAGCATCCTTGTTTAGCGTGGCGGCAAGCCGGCCGGCTCAAAAGACCACGTTGTGGGACGCACTTAGGCCCGTGCCGGGCTTGGCGTCAAGGGGCTCGTCCGGTAAAGCGAACGCATACGCATCCAGCGGAGAGCCCAGCGTGTTCGAAACCGGCCGGCCCGATAGCGGCGAAGGCATTCTCCCCGACCACGCCATCGCGGCGCTGGCGGCGGGCGGGGCGATCCGCACCGCGCGGCCTTTCGACGAGGACCAGATCCAGCCCGCGAGCCTCGACCTCAGACTCGGCCCGACCGCGTGGCGTATTCGGGCAAGCTTCCTGCCCGGCCCGGGCGAGAGCGTGGCGCAGCGGCTGCAGCGGCTGGCCCTTCACCAGCTCGACCTGACCGGCGGCGAGGTGCTGGAGACCGGCTGCGTCTATCTGGTGGAGCTTGAGGAAAGCCTCGCTCTGCCGGCATCCATCGCCGCCTCGGCGAATCCGAAAAGCTCCACCGGCCGGCTCGACATCTTCACCCGCGTGATCGCCGACCGCTCGCGCGCCTTCGACGTGGTGCCGGCGGGCTATGAGGGCAAGCTCTATCTGGAAATCAGCCCGCGTACCTTCCCGATCCTGGTGCGACAGGGCTCGCGCCTGTCGCAGATCCGGTTCCGGGTCGGCGACACAAGACTTGGCGAGGACGAACTGCGCGACCTGCACCGCGCCGAGCGGCTGGTCGGGACCGACGAGGCTGATGTCGCGGGCGGCGGGATCGCGGTCAGCGTCGACCTGTCGGGCGACGGCTTCGGCGGCCTGCTCGGCTTCCGCGCCAAGCACCACACCGGACTGATCGATGTCGACCGGCGCGCGGCCTGCGATGTCGACGATTATTGGGAGCCGCTGGTGACGCGCGGCCGGCGCGAGCTGGTGCTGGACCCGGACGCCTTCTATATCCTCGCCTCCAAGGAAACCGTGCACGTGCCCCCCGCTTATGCCGCGGAAATGGTGCCGTTCGACCCGCTGGTCGGTGAGTTCCGTGTGCACTATGCCGGCTTCTTCGATCCCGGCTTCGGCCACGATGCCGCCGGCGGGCGCGGCGCCCGCGCCGTGCTGGAAGTGCGCTCGCGCGAGGTGCCGTTCATCCTCGAAGACGGGCAGATCGTCGGTCGGCTGGTCTATGAGCGCATGCAGACGCTGCCCACCGCGCTTTACGGCGAGGGCCTCGGCTCGAACTATCAGGCACAGGGGCTGAAACTCTCCAAGCACTTCAAAGCCTGGACGCGGGACTAAAGGTCGCTCACCCCGCCGGCGGGTCGCGGCCTTCCACGAAGGCGCGGATCAGGTGGTGGGCGATCGCCATGGGCGGGGGCACGGTGAGGCCTTCCGGGTGGCGGCCTTCCATCATCGCCGCGACCTCCGCGCGGGAGAACCAGCGCGCGCCTTCCAGCTCCACATCGTCGACCACGATCTCGCGGCTCGCAGCCTCCAGATGGAAGCCGATCATCACCGACATCGGGAACGGCCAGGGCTGCGAGGCGAGATAGCGCGCCGCGCCGGTGCGGACGCCGGCCTCTTCCTTTGTTTCGCGACGGGCGGCGTCCTCGAAGGTCTCGCCGGGCTCGACGAAGCCGGCGAGACACGACCACATGCCCGGCTTGAAGCGCGGCGAGCGGCCCAGCAGGCAGTTGTCGCCGTCCACCGTGAGCATGATCACCACCGGATCGGTGCGCGGAAAATGCTGGGCGGCGCAGTTCGGGCATTCACGCCGCCAGCCGCCCTCGCCCACCTCCAGCCGCTCCCCGCAATTCGAGCAGAAGGTCCGGCGCGCGTGCCAGGACAGCAGCGCCTTGGCGCAGGCGAGTTCGCCGACTTGATCGGGCGGCACCAGCCCCTCGACAGCGATGGAACGCAGGTCGGTGAGGAGCAGGTCGCTGCGCTCGGTCAGTTCGCCGGCAGAGGCGGCGTGGAGTGGCAGCACGAAATGCGGGACCGCACCATCGAAGCCCAGCAGGCAGGCCTCACCGATCCGTCCGCCGAAGGATACGGCGCTGGCGAGGTCGAAGAACGCGTCGAGCGCCCCGCCCCGCCGCACCAGCACCACGGTCTCGCCGGCGATCAGGCAGGCACGGGCGGCCGGGGCACGCAGGAATTCGGGCGTTTGCGCGCGCCGCTCACTCGCCCGGTCCAGGCGGAAGCCGGCATAACCGAGATGCGGCCAGGGGCCCAGCCGATTCGTCGCCATCACTCGATCTCCAGCGCCGCGCGCAGCCGCGCGATCAAAAGCTCCGCCGCTTCGGGCACATAGGCTTCGGCAGCGCCGCGCCCCCAGACCGGGGCGGGCCAGGCCGCGTCGCCTTCGAAGCGGGCGACGACGTGGATATGAAGCTGGCGCACCATGTTGCCGAGCGCGGCGACATTGAGCTTGTCACAGCCGGTCAGCGTCTTCAGCGCCCGCGAAACCCGGTCTGTTTCTGCGCTTGCCTGCACGCGGTCGCCTGTTTCGAGTTCGATCAACTCGGCAAGTCCGGCGCGGCGGGGGACGAGGATCAGCCAGGGATAGCGCGCATCGTTCATCAGCAGCACTCGGCATAGCGGCAGTTCGCCGACGGGCAGCGTGTCGGCGGCAAGGCGCTCATCGAGGTGGAAATCGGCGGAATCGGCGCTCATGCGGCGGCTCATCGGCGGGACGGAGGACCCGCCGGCCGGCGGGCGCCCTTCTATAGCGCGGTTCGCCGGCGGAGCCATCGCTTTCGGCCTTCGCGGTCGCGCTCCCGACCAAATGCGATATCCCATCGATTGAAATCGGCGGTACTGTACGCAGCCCCGATTGACTCGCCCGCCCGGAGCGGCGAAGGCTGCGCGGCTTTGGTCGTTTTTTTTGACCAGGCGAGCCGAGAGGGAGTTTGCGATGTTCGAATGTAGTGGTTACGCGACCCGCAGACGCTTGCTGAAGAAGGACGCGACGGCGGCCTGAAGGCTGCCACTTCCACCCCAACCAGCCTCCAGCACGGACCTTGGACCGACATGCGCCTGAGCGATTGCCATAATTTCCACGACTTCCGCACCCTCGCCAAGCGCCGGCTGCCGGGCCCGATCTTCAACTATATCGACGGCGCCGCCGACGACGAAGTCACCTATCGCCGCAATGCCGAGAGCTTCGAGCATTGCGATCTGGTGCCGAACATCCTGCGCGGCGTGCAGAGCGTCGACATGTCGGTGACGGTGCTGGGCCAGAAGCTCGCCACCCCGTTCTACTGCTCGCCCACCGCGCTGCAGCGCCTGTTCCACCATGACGGCGAGCGCGCGGTAGCGGCCGCCGCCTCCAAGCTCGGCACCATGTTCGGCGTCTCCTCGCTCGGCACGGTGAGCATGGAGGAATTGCGCAAGACCTATGAAACCCCGCAGTGCTACCAGTTCTATTTCCACAAGGACCGCGGCCTGAACCGCGCCATGATGCAGCGGGCGAAGGAATCGGGCATCAACGTGATGATGCTCACGGTCGACAGCATCACCGGCGGCAATCGCGAGCGCGACCTGCGCACCGGATTCTCGATCCCGTTCCGGCTCACGCTTGGCGGCATGACGCAGTTCGCGCTCAAGCCGATGTGGGGCATCAACTTCGTCACCCACGAAAAATTCAAGCTGCCCCAGCTCGACGCCCATATCGACATGGGCGGCGATACCATGTCGATCGGCCGCTATTTCACCGAAATGCTCGACCCGTCGATGACCTGGGACGACGTGGCCGAGATGGTGAAGCTGTGGAATGGCCAGTTCTGTCTCAAGGGCGTGATGTCGGTAGAGGACGCCAAGCGCGCCGCCAGCATCGGCTGCTCCGGCATCGTGCTGTCAAACCATGGCGGGCGCCAGCTCGACGGCTCGCGCGCTGCCTTTGATCAACTCGCCGAGGTGGTGGACGCGGTGGGCGACCGGCTCGACGTCATTATCGATGGCGGCATCCAGCGCGGCACCCACATCCTGAAGGCGCTCTCGCTCGGCGCCAAAGCGGTGGGCATCGGGCGCGCTTATCTCTACCCGCTCGCCGCCGCCGGCCAGCCGGGCGTCGAGCGCGCGCTCGGCCTGCTGCGCACCGAGGTGGAACGCGGCATGAAGCTGATGGGCGTATCTTCGCTCGACCAGCTCTCGCGCAACAATCTGCGCTTCCGCTGAACGAAGGTGTCGAGATGAGCGAACTGCGCACCCTCTACCCGCCGATCGAGCCCTATGAGAGCGGCATGCTCGATGTCGGCGATGGCCATTCGATCTATTACGAGCGCTCCGGCACGCCCGGCGCCAAGCCTGTGGTGTTCCTCCATGGCGGGCCGGGCGGCGGTTTTTCGGCGAGTCACCGCCAGCTTTTCGACCCCGCACGCTATGACGTGACGCTGTTCGACCAGCGCGGCTGCGGGCGCTCATTGCCCCATGCCTGCCTGGAGGCCAACACCACCTGGCATCTCGTCGCCGATATCGAGCGGCTGCGCGAGAAATTCGGCCACGCCAAATGGCAGGTATTCGGCGGCTCCTGGGGCTCGACGCTGGCGCTGGCCTATGCCGAGACCCACCCGGAGCGGGTGAGCGAGCTTATCGTGCGCGGCATCTACACGCTGACCCGCGCCGAGCTCGACTGGTATTACAAATTCGGCGTCTCGCAGATGTTCCCCGAGAAATGGGAACGCTTCCTCGCGCCGCTGAAGACGCCGGAAGAACGCGCCGACCCGATGAACGCCTATCGCGCCCTGCTGACCGGCGATGACGAGGCGAAGAAGCTCGAAGCCGCCAAGGCGTGGTCGATCTGGGAATCCGAGACCATCACGCTTCTGCCGGATGAGGCCACCTCCGCGCCGTTCCGCGACGGGCACTATGCGCTCGCCTTCGCGCGGATCGAGAACCACTTCTTCGTCCATGCCGGCTGGTTGGAGGAAGGCCAGCTGCTGCGCGACGCCCACAAGCTCGCCGGAATTCCCGGCGTGATCGTCCACGGCCGCTACGACATGCCCTGCCCCGCCCATTATGCGTGGGCGCTCCACAAGGCGTGGCCCGATGCCGAGTTCCACCTGATCGAAGGCGCCGGCCATGCGTATTCCGAGCCGGGGATACTGGACCGGCTGATCCGGGCGACGGACGGGTTTGCCACCTGATATGACAAGGCCCGCCATGTCGACCATGGCGGGCCTTGTTTCATGCGGCGCGATCAGCCGAGCGTCGGGCAACCCGGCGCATTGGCAAAGCGGATGCGCTCCGGCCCGCGACGGGTGAAACCCTCGACGACGATGCTGCGATCCGACACGCGCACCACCTGCGCGTCGCGCAGACCTTCCTCTCGCGCGGCGCGGCGCGCCTCACGCGGCGAACAGCCGCCGCGCCGTTCCTCATAGCGAGGACCATCGTAGCGCCGCCCGTCATAGCCATAAGGAACGACCGGCCGAACCCCGTTCGGTCCGACTTCGAGCTGAAGGCCCTGCGCCGCGGCGGGCGCAGCGATCAGTATCGGAGCAGCGGCAACAGACAACGCAATCGCCGCCGCAGACATAAACCGGATCATGGAAAGTCCTCCTTGGGTCCACTGACGATCAAATTCCAGTGGACGGGCAATTCGGATGAGGATCGATTGGTTCCATGACGTTCAGCAAGATTCAACTCAGCTGAACCGGAATTGTGAGATATCCTGGAATGGTTGGTTGTACTTAGATATTAACGAAATAAATTCGACTCTGAGCCAGGCTGAAGATCGGGATCGGCGTTCTGCCACCCCCTTGCATCCTTCCCCCATCTGCCCGATATAGGCGCCGGGAGGTTGGCGGTGGACGAGCCACTCGCCAACCGGGTCAGGTCCGGAAGGAAGCAGCCCCAACGAGCCCGACTCGGGTCTCTGTCCAGCCTCCCACCTTATGCATCGCCCGCGTCGGGATAGGCCGCCGTGCTCTTGAGAGCCACGCGCGGCGGTCGCGGAAACCGGCTGTCTCCGCCATCCCCGGATTTTTGACCCGCGTTTCATCGCGGCGTTGCCTCCTCACCGTCCGGCGATGCTATGAAGGGGCCCATGAGCGCGGACATTCCCGACCACCCGACCGCATCCCCCGACGAAGCGGAGCTGATGGCGCCCGGCTTCGACCTTGGCCCCGTGTCGGCGCCGGCCGGCGGGGCGACGCCCTATCGCGTGCTCGCGCGCAAATACCGTCCGCAGACCTTCGCCGACCTGATCGGCCAGGAAGCGATGGTGCGCACCCTGTCCAATGCCTTCGCCTCGAACCGCATTGCGCAGGCCTATATGCTCACCGGCGTGCGCGGGGTCGGCAAGACCACCACCGCCCGCATCATCGCCCGCGCGCTGAATTATGAGCCTGCGGACGGCCCGCCCGGAGGCGGCGCGCCGACGCTCGACATGCCGGTGCTCGGCCGGCACTGCAAGGACATCATCGAGAGCCGCCATGTCGACGTGCAGGAGATGGACGCCGCCTCCAATACCGGCATCGGCGACATTCGTGAGATCATCGAGGCCGCGCGCTACAAGCCGGTGCTGGCGCGCTACAAGGTGTTCATCATCGACGAAGTGCACATGCTCTCCACCGCCGCCTTCAACGGGCTGCTGAAGACGCTTGAAGAGCCGCCCGAGCATGTGAAGTTCATTTTCGCCACCACGGAAATCCGCAAGGTGCCGGTGACGGTGCTGTCGCGCTGCCAGCGTTTCGACCTCAGGCGGGTGGATGCCGGCGTGCTCGCCGCCCATCTGCGCGGCATTTGCGGCCATGAGGGCGTCGGCATCGATGCGGAGGCGCTGAGCCTCGTCGCCCGCGCGGCGGAAGGCTCGGTGCGCGACGCGCTCTCGCTGCTGGATCAGGCCATCGCCCACAGCGGCGGCACGGTGCACGCGGAAGAGGTGCGCTCGCTGCTCGGCCTCGCCGACCGCAGCCGCGTCATCGACCTGTTCGAGGCGCTGATGAAGGGCGAGATCGGCGTCGCGCTGACCGAATTGCGCGAGCAGTATGATTCCGGCGCCGATCCGGCGGTGGTGATTTCCGACCTCGCCGAGTTCACCCATCTCGTCACCCGGCTGAAAATCCTGCCCCACACGGCGGACGATGCCGCGCTGGTGGAAGCCGAGCGGCTGCGCGGTGCGGAGTTCGCGCAGAAGCTCTCCATGCGCGTGCTGGCCCGGGCGTGGCAGATGCTTACCAAGGGGCTCTCCGAGGTGCAGCAGGCGGCGAAGCCGATGCAGGCGGCGGAAATGGTGCTGGTGCGCCTCGCCTATGCGAGCGACCTGCCGACCCCGGACGAGGCGCTGCGACGTCTGCGCGAGGAAGGCGGTGAGGCTCCCGCTCCCCGCGCGCCGCTGCCCTCCGGTTCGTCGGGCGGCGGAGCGTCGGCGGCACTGGCGCAGCCGGTCGCGCAGTCTCATGCCACACCCCGTCCCGCCGCAGCTCCGATCAGCGCGCCGCAAAGCCATCTCTCGGTGGCGACCCGCAGCAGCGCGCCAGCGGCGGCCACGCGCCCGGCCCCGGACGTCGCCCCCGCGGTCCGCCTCTCCACCATGGCGGAACTGGTGGCGCTTGCCGCGTTTAAGCGTGACCTGAAGCTGAAATTCGCGCTGGAGAATCACGTCCGCCCGGTCGCCTTCGAGGATGGTAAGGTCGAGGTCGCGCTGGTCGAGGGCACCTCGCCCGCTCTGGTGCAGGAGTTGCAGAACAAGCTCGCGGAATGGACGGGCCGGCGCTGGCTGGTGGCGCTGTCGCGCGAGGAAGGCGGGGCGACGCTCGCCGAGGAGGCCACCGCCGCGCGCGACGCGATGATGAGCGATGTGCGCGCCGATCCGCTGGTCACCGCCGTGCTGTCGCGCTTTCCCGGAGCCTCCATCGTCGATGTGCGCACCAGCGCCACGGACGAGCCGGCGCCGGGAACTTCGATCGACGATCCCGATTTCATGGCCGGGCGCGAGGATGGCCCCGGTCCCGACGACGAACTCGAATTCTAAGGTAAGGAGCCCGCATGAAAGACCTTCTCGGCATGATGTCCAAGGTGAAGGAGATGCAGGCCCGCATGGAACAGATGCAGGCCGAGCTGGATTCCATTGAGGTCGAGGGCGCATCGGGCGGCGGCATGGTCAAGGTGACGCTGACCGCCAAGGGTGCGCTGAAGGCGATCTCGATCGACCCGAGCCTCTACAATCCGGACGAGGCGGAAATTCTGGAAGACCTGATCGTCGCCGCCCACGCCGAGGCACGCGCCAAGAGCGAGCGGCTGGTGCAGGAGAAGACGCAGGCGCTGACTGCCGGCCTGCCGATACCGCCCGGGCTGAAGCTGTTCTGAAAACTTGCAGATGCGGGTGAATTAGTTCGCCGCAAACGTGACGTCCTGCTCGCATGGACTCCCGATGTCGAGGAGCCCGTGCGGTATTGAGGACGCGGATAAGTGCATGGCGGTCCTGTCGGCCGCCATGTTCTTTCCGGCGACGCCTTCGCCGCTCCCCTGGCGCGGGAGCCCGAGATGCCCAGCCTTGTCATAACGGCGTAGGACTCTTGTCCGCCGGGCCGGCCGAACTGAATCAGGCCTCCCCGGTCACCCCAAGCATCCGCAGCGCCGCCCGCGTGATCGCTGGAGCGTGCGCCGCGAGCGGGCGCTCAAGGCGGCCATACACGGCGAACACCGCCGGCTGGATCACCAGGCCAAACGTCAAGGCGGCGGCAAGCTCGGCCGGGTGAGGCAGCTGCGCGCCCTCCCCTGCCGCATCCCCCAGCACCAGCGCCAGCGCCTCCACGGCATTGGCTTCCGGCGCGACGGAGACGTGGAGCAGATGGTCGTGCTGGTTGATCAGCAGATAGCTGAACAGGGCAGGTTCTTCGTCAAACAGCACACAGGCCAGCCGCACGATCTCGCCAAGCCTCGCGGCGAGGCCGGCATGGGTCTCGCGTACCTTCAGGATCGTTTCCGCCAGCCCGGCATAGCGCGAGAGGAACAGCTCGCGCGCAAGTGCGTCCTTGGAGGCGAAATGCCGGTAGAGCGCGCCCTCGCTCACACCGACGGCTTGGGCGATGTCGCGCACCGAGGTGCCGTCGACGCCCTTTTCCGCGAATAGCCGCAGCGCCTCGGCTTCGATCCGCGCGCGCGTCTCCGCGCCGTCGCGGCCCCGGCGGGCGGCGGGCGCAGCACTCATGGCGTCCCTCCGGCACTACGCGCGGCCGCGACTTCGAGCGCGAGGCGGCGGGCGGCGGTGAAGTCGACCTTGCCCGAGCCCAGCAGGGGCAGCGAGTCCATGAGCTGAATCTCCGCCGGGATCATCAACTCGGTCACGCCCATCTCGCGGCCATAGGCCTGCAGCGCCGCGCGCGTCAGGCCGGCATCGGTGGTCATCAGCACGATGCGCTCGCCGCGCCGCGCGTCGGGGATCGCGACCGCGACATGCTCGGCATCGGGCCGCAGCGCCGCGACCATGGCGTCGATGGCGGCAAGCGAGATCATCTCGCCCGCGATCTTGGCGAAGCGCTTGGCGCGGCCGCGAATGGCGACGAAACCCTCCTCGTCGATGGCCACGATATCGCCCGTGTCATACCAGCCGGCCTCCGGCGGTTCGAGCACGCCGGGTGCCTCGGCACGCAGATAGCCGAGCATCACGTTCGGACCCTTCACATTCAGCCGGCCACCCTCGTCGATACCCGGTACCGGTTCGAGCACGTGCTCGATGCCCGGCAGCAATCGGCCGACCGTGCCGGCGCGGTTGAACATCGGCGTGTTCACCGCCAGCACCGGCGAGCATTCGGTAACGCCGTAACCTTCGAGGATACGGTGGCCGAACTTCTCCATCCACATCCGGCGCGTCTCGGTCTTCACCGGCTCGGCGCCGGCCACCACGAAGCGCAGCGAGCGGAAATCATAGGGGTTGGCGGTGCGGGCATAGCCCATGAGGAAGGTGTCGGTACCGACGATGGCGGTGGCATTGGTGGCGTAGACCATCTCCGGGATGATCCGGTAGTGCAGCGGCGAGGGATAGAGGAAGCATTTCAGCCCCGACACCATCGGCAGCACCAGCCCGCCGGTCAGCCCGAAGGAATGGAACACCGGCAGCACGTTGAACATGATGTCGGCCGGCGAGAAATCGATCCGCGCCGCCACCTGCGCGACATTGGTCAGGATGTTGCGGTGGGATAGAACGACGCCCTTGGGGCTGCCCTCCGAACCGGAGGTGAACAGGATGAAGGCCGGCTCGTCCGGGTGCGCGGGCTTGGGCGCCCCGCCTGTCAGTGCCTCCGGCAGCATGGCGGCGATCTTGTCCCGCGTGGTGAGGGAGGCGCGGATATCCTCGCTCATCAGCACGCGGACATGCGTCGAGAGCTCCGCGACCTCCGCCTCCAGCTTCGCCTTCTCGATGAAGGCGCGCGAGCTGACGATGAGCTTCACTTCCGCCGCGCGGCAGGCCGAGACCAGATTGGCGGCGCCGGCCGTGTAGTTGAGCATCACCGGCACACGGCCGTGGCGGGACAGGCCCATGAGCACAACCGCGATGCCGGCGGCGTTTGGCAGCAGCACGCCGACCTTCTCGCCACGCTGCGTCTGCGCGGCGAGGCTAGCGCCCAGCAGCTTTGCGCCGAGCAGCAGCTTGCGGTAGCTCAGCGAGGTGCCGAGCGGGTCCTCCACCACGATGCGCCCCTTGCCGAGCCGCACCGCCGCCTCCTCGACCGCCTGATAGACGGTCTGGCCGGAATGGGCGGTCGCGAACATCAGGTCGGACATGATGTCGTAGAGCGCCGCCCCGGCCGCGCGCCGGCGCTTGCGGCCGAAAAGTTCCGGGTCGACCTCGATGCGCTTGGGCGGCAGGATGGTCACGCGCACCTTCGGGAATAGTCGCTTGCGGGTCTGGTCGGTGGTCAGGCGCGAAAACGGCGTCTGCTCCAGCCCCTCGATGCGCACCGGCACCACTTGGGCCCCTGCCTTGTCGGCCACAAGGGCGGAGCCGTCATAGATCTTCATGATCGAGCCGGTGACGGTGATGCGCCCCTCGGGGAAGATCACCAGTTGCTCGCCCTGCTGCACCAGCTTGATCAGGTCGCGCGTGGCGAGCGGACGGGTCGGGTCGAGCGGGAAGGCGCGCACCAGCTTGAGGAACGGCTTGATCCACCAGCGCTCGGCGATGCCGGCATCGACCGCGAAGACCGGATCATTGTCGAGCAACGCCATGATCAGTGGCGCATCGAGGAAGCTGACATGATTGATGGCGATCACCGAGCCTGGCCCGGCATTCTTCAGATGCTCGGCGCCAGTCACCTCGACGCGGAACAGCACGCGGAACACCAGGCGGATCAGGTCACGCAGCACATGGCCCCGGAAGGCGCGACCCACCAGCAGCGCCACCACCAGCGTCGCGACGCCGATGAGCGCCAACAGGGCCGGCGCCCCGAAGCCGGCGATCTGCAGCCCGGCGACAACGATCGCGCCCGCCACCATCATCGCGGCATTCAGCACATTGTTGGCCGCGATCACGCGGGCGCGCTGGTCCTCATGCGCCTCGGCCTGCACATAGGCGAAGGTCGGCACCACGAAGGCGCCGCCCGAGGCGGCGAGGCCGACGAGGCCGATGGCGGCATGAAGACCCGCCGGCGAGAGCAGGAAATCCTGCCAGCCCACCATCTCCGCCGCCGGCGCGAGCCCGGAAATGGTGACGGCGATGTACAGCGCGAACAGGCCCATCATCACGCCTGCGAACGGCACGAGCGCCAGCAGAATGCGCCCTTCCGACAGCTTGGCGGCGAGCATGGAGCCGATGGCGACGCCGATGGTGAACAGCATGAGGAACAGGGTGACGATGCCCTCCTCCCCGCCGATATTCTCCTTCACCATGGTCGGCAGCAGCGACAGCACGATCGCGCCGACCATCCAGAACCAGCTCACGATCAGCGCGCCGCGCCAGACATTGGGCTGGGCGCGCAGATCGCGCAGCATCTGCGAGGTGCCGCGGAAGATGTTGAGGTCGATCTTCAAGCCGGGCGCGCGCTGGGCGGTCGAGGGAATGAAGCGCGCGCTCAGCCAGCCGATCACCGCGAGGATGAAGGTGTAGGCCGCGACATGCCAGTCGCCGACATGGGTGATGGCCAGTGCCCCGGCGACCGTGCCGCCGAGAATGGCGATGAAGGTCGCGGTTTCGACCAACGCATTGCCCGCGACCAGTTCATCCTTGGCAAGCTGATCCGGCAGGATGCCGAACTTCACCGGCCCGAACAGCGCGGAGAGGCAGCCCATGAGGAACAGGCCGAAGAAAAGGATGGGCAGCGATTGCAGGACGAAGCCGGAGGAGGCGATGAGCACGATCCAGATTTCGGCGAACTTCACCCGCCGCGCCACCAGCGCCTTGTCGTAGCGGTCGGCGATCTGGCCACCAAGGCTGGAGAGCAGGAAGAACGGCAGGATGAAGATCGCACCCGCCAGCGTGACCAGCGCGCCGCCATTGGCTTGCCCGATGCCGTAGAGAATCAGCAGCGCCATCGCGTTCTTCACGAAATTGTCGTTGAAGGCGCTGAAGAATTGGCACCAGAATAGGGGTGCAAAGCGCTTCGCGGACATCAGGCGCGTGAACATCGGGCGGACTCCCTGCGTCGCCATTTA
Source organism: Ancylobacter sp. G4_0304 (assembly GCF_047501495.1). Taxonomy (NCBI): domain Bacteria; kingdom Pseudomonadati; phylum Pseudomonadota; class Alphaproteobacteria; order Hyphomicrobiales; family Xanthobacteraceae; genus Ancylobacter; species Ancylobacter sp. G4_0304. Next base: position 21,062 of record NZ_JAZDRM010000001.1, read on the forward strand.
TGTTAGTAAACGATCACTCACATAAACATCCGACGAAGTCAATCGCGTTCCTAGAGGAAATGTCCGAGAGCTTCGGGAAGGGACGCAGGCTTCAGGCGAGCAGCGTGCCGACCAATGCGGCGGCGAGTAGGGCCGCGTCATGGGCGGCGAGCTGAAGGCGGGAAGGCACGCCCCGGCCGTGCAGCATCAGCGTCGCGCCGAGCGTTGCCAGCGACCAGCCGGCCCCGACCAGCAGGAAGCCGGCGCCGATCCACGCCGCGTCAGCCTGCAAATGAGTGAGGCCCGCCGCGCCCACGCACAGCACCACGCCGCAGAGCGCGACGCCGGCATCGCCCAGCATCAGTGCCAGCCGGCCGCCGAGCAGCGCCGGCGCGTACATCGCCACGACATGCCAGGCCACCACGCCGGAAATCACCGGCAGGCCGATGCCGCAATCGGCCATGGCCAGCGGCGCGCTCGCCATCGCGGAGGTCATCGCGCCCCAGGCGAAAATACCGGCCAGAGTCGGGACGACCAGCGCGCGCCAGCGTAGCGCTATGGTCGGCTCCGCCGTGGCACCAGCTTCCACCGTCATCTCGGCATGGGAAAAACGCGCCTCAGGCAGCGCGACGGCAAACGCCAGCGCGCCGAGCTGCGCGAGAGCCGCCAGCATGAGGGTGCCGACGAAGGTGAACGGCGTGAACAGCGCTTCAGCCGCACCGGCGGCCGCCGGGCCTATAAGCCCAGCCAGCGCCCCGGCGCCGAGCAGGCGCGCGATCACCCCCGCCCGCCCGGTGCCGCCAGCGCCGAAGGCGGCGGCGTGGCGATAGAACATGCCGAATCCCTGCGCGGCACCGAGCCAGAATCCACCGACCACCAGCGCCGGGAACAGCCGCATGGTCACGGCATAGGCCGCGATCAGCCCGCCTGCGACACCGAGGCTGGCGCCGAGCGCGAAGCCCGCCCGGCGACCGAAGGCGTCGAGCAGGAAGGTCGCCGGCAGGCTGGCGCAGGCGGCACCGAGAAAGAACGCCGCCAGCGGCAGACCGGCCATGGGAAGACCGTGAAACAGGCGCCCGTCATCCAGCATCGCACCCGCCAGAGGCAACACGCCGAGCGTGAGCGCCTGCGCCAGCACGATGAGCGCGAAGCCGCCGGCCAATTGCCATTGTCCCGGCAGACGGCGCAGCGCGCGCGCGCCATCCTCCGGGCAGGCGCAGCCGAGCCGCCCGGCACGGGCGGCGACGTCCTCCTCGCCATATCCCAGCCCCAGGCTCATCGCGGCGTCGCGTCCTTCATCCGGCGGGCAGCGTGTGGATCGAGGTCGTCGTCGCTGAGCACGCGCACCGCCGCGCCGTCCATGTCCTCATACTGCCCGCTGCGCAGCGACCACATGAAGGCCAGCAGACCGAGCAGACCGAGGCCGAGCGCCATGGGAAGCAGATAGATCAGCACATTCATAGCGAGGAGGCCTCCCGGCTGTCGGCCATGGGCAGGGTATAGGACCGCGCCCGCAGCGCGTTCAGCGTCACGATGACCGAGGAACCTGACATCGCCAGCGCCGCCACCAGCGGGGTGACATAGCCGCCGATCGCCAGCGGCACCGCGATTAGGTTGTAGGCCACGGCGATCATCAGGTTCTGCCGCATCAGCTCGCGCGCCCGCGCCGACACCGCCATTACCGCCGCCACCGGTGCCAGCTTCTCGCCGAGGAACACCGCATCGGCATGGGCGCGCGTCACATCCGCCGCGGTAATCGGGGAGAGCGAGACGCTGGCGGCGGCGAGCGAGGGCGCATCGTTCACGCCGTCGCCGACCATGAGCACGCGGCGGCCACCGGCGCCAAGTCGGTCCAGCGCGGCGATCTTGTCGGCGGGCGTGGCGTGGCCGCGCCAGTCCTCGACTCCGAGCTGCTGCGCGACCCGTGCCACCGCCTCGGGCCGGTCGCCCGAGAGGATGGCGACATGCTTGCCCCAGCGGCGAAGCTGGTCGATCACGGCGCGAGCGTCCGGGCGCAGCGACTGGCGGATCACCAGCACGGCGCGGCGCTCCCCCGCCCGCACCGCCACCAACGAGGCGTCGGGCGCCGCAACGGTCTCTGCCAGATCCGCGCAGCCGCAGAAGTCCGGGCTGCCGAGGCGAACCCGCATACCATCCACCACGCCCTCCACCCCGGCCCCGGCAACTTCTGCCATGCCTCCCAGCGGCGCGGCGCCGGGACGCGCGGCGGCGATGGCACGGGCCAGCGGATGGGTGCTGCCCGCCGCCAGCCGGGCGGCTATGTCGATGAGTTCGGGATCGACCGAGGCGGCATTGTCGAGCGCCATTTCGGAAACGGTGAGCGTGCCGGTCTTGTCGAAAGCGACGGTATCGACCAGCGCCATCCGCTCGAACACGTCGCCGGAATTCAGCAGCACGCCCGCCCGCATCAGGGCGCCGGCCGCCACCACCTGCACCGCCGGCACCGCGAGCGCCAGCGCGCAGGGACAGGTGATGATCAGAACCGCCACCGCGATCAGCACCGCCTGATGCACCGAAGCGCCGGCCAGCAGCCAGCCGATCAGCGAGAGCAAGGCGGTCGCATGCACCACCGGCGCGTAAAGCCGCGCGGCCCGGTCGGCGAGCCGGACATAGGTGCCGCGCGCGGTCGCGGCCTTATCGAGAAGCCGCTCGATTTCCTCGATGAACGTGTTCTCGCCCGCCGCCGTGGTGCGCACATGCAGCACGCCGTCATGCACCAGGCTGCCGGCATGGATCGCCCCGCCCGCCGCCAGCGCACGCGGCAGGGTCTCGCCGGTGATCAGGCTCTCATCCACCGACGCCGTGCCCGACACCACAATGCCGTCCACCGGCACACGCTCGCCGGCGCGCACCAGCACCATGTCGCCGGGCGCGATGGCGGCGGCGGGAACCGTGACCAGCGAGCCATCGGGCGAGAGGCGGTTGGCGCTTGCGGCCTTGAGCGCGGCGAGGTTGCTCGCCTCCGCCCGCGTCCGGCGGCGCATGGCGTGGTCGAGATAGCGGCCGGTCAGCAGGAAAAACAGCAGCATCACCGCCGAATCGAAATAGGCGTGCTCGGCGTGGTTCAGCGTCTCGAACACCGAGACGCCGAGGGCCAGCAGCACGCCCAGCGTGATCGGCACGTCCATGTTGAGGCTGCGCGCCTTCAACGCGCGGATCGCGCTCTGGAAGAAGGGCTGGCCGGCATAGGCGGCGGCCGGCAACGCGATCAGCGCCGAGAGCCAATGGAACAGGTCGCGGGTCTCGGGGGTGATGTCGGTGACATTGCCCGACCACACCGAAACCGAGAGCAGCATGATGTTCATCATGGCGAAGCCCGCGACGCCGAGGCAACGCAGCAGGTGACGCGCGGTGGCGCGGTCCATCTCCTCGGCGCGGTCGGCCTCGAACGGGTAGGCCTTGTAGCCGGCTCCTGCCAGCGCGCGGAAGATCGCACCCGGCTCGGCGGAAGCGTCCTTCTTCCAGGTTACGGTCAGGCGGTGGCTGGTGTAGTTCAGCCGGGCCTGCGCGATGGCCGGCAGCGCCTCCACCGCGTCCTCGATTTCGTCGATGCAGGCGGCGCAGTCTATGCCCTCGATCGCGAAGGCCATTTCCGCCTGCCCGCTCTCGTTCTGCCGCACGAACAGGGAGAAATCCTCGACCGCCTCCGCCCGCACCGGCTCGCCGCCGGACCGGGCGGCGGGGGCGAGGGACGGCAAGTGGACCACACCGGCATCCGTGCTCATAGGCTGCTACCTTGTCACAACCCGGTTGCTGGAACGGAACAGGCGCTCGCCGTCGCGGCTGAGCTCGATCACGAGGTCCCACTGGCCGGGCGGCGGCGTGGTGTCGGCATGCCACTGGCCCGCACCGGTGCGCTCGGGCTCGATGACCTGATCGAGCCGGCGGTCGGTCGGGTGATGCAGCCGGACCGCGATGTCGAGGCCGGTCAGGGGCTGGCCGGCCGCGTCGCGCGCGCTCACGTCGAATTCGCCCCCTGCCAGATGAGCGGCCACCTGCCAGTGCCGGGCATCCTGCGCCTGCGCCGCCGCGCTTTCGCGGGTGAATTCGAGCCCGGCCTGATAGGAGCTCGCGGTCTCCACCCCGCCGAAGCTGGTGACCGCAGCGCGAACGAGGAAGAAATTCGCCACGAACACGATGCCGAAGAAGCCCAGAAAGCAGGCCAGCACGGTGCGGCCGGTGATCGGATTTCCGCGGGTGGATTGATCGGAGGTCATCGCCATGGCGCGTTTCCTGGCTCAGGGGCCTTTGAAATGGTCGGGAGCGGAGGCGGTGCGGCCGCCCTCGATGTCGGTGGCATGGAAGGTGATGCCAAGCGAGGCGTTCTCCGGCAGCCGGGCGTGGGTCGAAACCAGCACGCGCGCCTCGTAGGTCTGGTCCGGCCCGACCGCCACGACCGGGCGGCCCTGCGCATCCGGCACGCCGCCAACCACCTCGACCGTTGCATCCGGCACGCCTTCCACCGCGATCTGGAACTGGCGCGAGCTCAGCTCCTTGTTGACGAGGCGCAGCGTGTAGGCGTTGCGGATCGAGCCGTCGGACAGCTGGACAAAGAGCGGGTTGCGGTCGTGAATGACCGAGAGCCCCTCATAGCCGCGCGTCGCCAGCGTGGTGAGCATGATGCCGCCGACCACCACGATCAGCGCGGCATAGAGCACGGTGCGGGCGCGCAGCAGGCGCGTCACGGTCGGGCGACCCTGCTGGCGGGCCTGCACATTCATGTCGGTGTCGTAGGCGATCAGCCCGGTCGGACGGTTGATCTTCTTCATCACCGTGTCGCAGGCATCAATGCACAGGCCGCACTGGATGCAGCCGAGCTGGAGACCCTCGCGGATGTCAACGCCGGTCGGACACGCCGCGACGCACTGGTTACAGTCCACGCAGTCGCCACCGGGCAGGCCCTGCAGCTTCAGCGCCTGCGTCTTCTTGAACGAGCCGCGCGGCTCGCCGCGATCATAGCGATAGGTGACGTTGAGCGCGTATTCGTCGGTCAGCGCGGCCTGAATGCGCGGCCACGGGCACATATAGGTGCAGACCTGCTCGCGCATGTGACCGGCGAGAACATAGGTGGTGAAGGTGAGGATGCCGATCCAGACATAGGCGATCGCTGGCCCCTCGCCCTTCAGGAGCTGCATCACCAGCGTCGGCGCATCGGCGAAATAGAGCACCCAGGCGCCGCCGGTCCACCACGCCACCATCAGCCACAGAGTGTGCTTCGAGGCGGCCTCGAAGGCCCGCTGTGCACGGGAGGCGTGCTTGAGCTTCTCGCGGCGCTCGCGCGGGTCGCCCTCCACCATGCGCTCGATCGCCTGGAACAGGTCGGTCCATACCGTCTGCGGGCACAGATAACCGCACCAGATGCGCCCGGCGACGGCGTTCATCAGGAACAGGACCAGCGCGGCGAGGATGAGCAGGCCGGTCAGGTAGTAGAATTCCTGCGGCCAGATTTCGATGAAGAAGAAGTAAAAGCGGCCATTGGCGAGGTCGACCAGCACCGCCTGCGAGGGCGCGTTCGGCCCGCGGTCCCAGCGCACGAAGGGCAGCAGGTAGTAGATGCCGAGCGTGATCGCCAGCAGCGCCCATTTGATCTTGCGGAAGCGGCCATGAACGGCGATCGGGTAGATCTTGCGGCGCGCCTCGTAAAGCGGGCCGTCCTCGGCGCCCACCTCGTCGACCTGCGCGTTGCTCGTCGCCATGTTCATCGAATGCTCTCCCGGCACGGGGCATCGGCGCTCCACCGAATGCCCGCCTCACTTTCTAGCGCCGGACCGATACGCGGTTGATCCGGGCCATGCCGGGCGGGAAAATGCGTATGCGGCACCCCGCCCCGGAGACACAATGTCGCCGTCGCGGGATGCCGCCTTGACCTTCGTCCGCCGGGAGGCTTTCCGGCCGACGGCGGGGCATCGGCTACTGGCCGCCGCCGAGCGTGTGCACGTAGACGGTCAGTGCCTTGATGGTGCTGTCGTCAAGGCGCCCCTGCCAGGCCGGCATGATGCCGCCGCGCCCGTTGGTCACCGCCTGGATGATGGTCGGCTTGTCGGGCGAATAGAGCCAGATGCCGTCCGTCAGGTTCGGCGCGCCGAGCTCCTGGTTGCCCTTGCCGTCCGGCCCGTGGCAGGCGGCGCAGTTGGCGGCGAAGACTTCCTTGCCTTCCTGGAGCTGGGCATCCGCCACCTGCTCAAGCCCGGCGATGGAGCGCACATAGTCGGCCACCGCGACGATCTGCGGATGGGTCAGTATGCCGTCGCGCCCGAAGGCCGGCATGTCGCCCATGTGGCCGGCGTCGTCAGTGGAGCGCGCGCCGTGCAGGATGGTCTGCTGAATCTGCTCCAGCGTGCCGCCCCACAGCCAGTCGTCGTCGTTCAGGTTCGGGTAGCCCTTGGCACCGCCACCTCCCGCGCCATGGCACGGGGCGCAGTTGTCGCCGAAGGCGGCGCGGCCCTGCGCGCGGGCGAAGGCGAGCAGTTGCGGATTCTGCTCGATCTCCTGCAGCGACGCGGCTTCGAGCTTGCCGGCAAACTCGGCACGCTGGGCGCGCAGGTCGGCGAGGCTGACCTGAATCGCCTCGCGTGAGTTCCAGCCAAACACGCCGGAGGTGTAGGACGACACCAGCGGCCAGGCCGGATAGACCACCCAGTAGCCCACCGCCCACACGATGCAGGCATAGAAGGTCCACAGCCACCAGCGCGGCAGGGGATGGTTCAGCTCCTTGATGCCATCCCATTCGTGCCCGGTCGTGGTGACGCCGGTGACGGCGTCGACCTCGGGCTTGTGCGTTTCGGACGCATGAATATCGGCCATGGTCTCAATCCTCGCTCAGAGGCAGGCGGGCAGCGTGCTCGAACTCGCTCTTGCGGCTGGGAGCCAGCGCATAGACGAGCACGCACAGGAAGATGCCGACGAAGTAGATCAGACCCCAGGTCTGGGCGAATTCGGCGACGGCGCGGTAGGTTTCGTTCATCGTCGCCTCCTCAGCGCACGTTGGCCTTGTCTTCGTAGAGCTTGAAATCGACCATGGTGCCGAGCGCCTGGAGATAGGCGATCAGCGCGTCGGCCTCGGTCAGGGCTCGGGGGTTGCCGTCGAAGTCGCGGACCTGCGCGCCGGGATAGCGCTTCTGGAACGCGTCGACGCCATCGGCATCAGGGTTGGCCTGCGCCCGCAGGTCGGCGAGCGCGTTCTCGACCATCTCGTCAGTGTAGGGCACGCCGACGATCGCGTTGGTCTTCATGTCTGCCGCGACTTCCGAGGTGGCGAGCGGGGTCTGCGCCAGATAGGGATAGCCGGGCATGATCGAGCCGGGCACCACCGAGCGCGGATCCGCCAGATGCTGGCGCTGCCACTCGTCGGAATATTTGCCGCCGACACGGGCGAGGTCCGGGCCGGTGCGCTTGGATCCCCACTGGAACGGGTGGTCGTACATGCTTTCGGCCGCCAGCGAATAGTGGCCGTAGCGCTCCACCTCGTCGCGCAGCGGGCGGATCATCTGCGAGTGGCAGTTATAGCAGCCCTCGCGGACGTAGATGTTGCGCCCCGCCAGTTCCAGCGGCGCCCAGGGGCGCACGCCGGAAACCTTCTCGATGGTGCTCTTCAGGTAGAACAGCGGCACGATCTCGACCAGACCGCCAATCGAGATGACGATCAGGATGCCGATCACCAGCCAGATCGAGTTCTTCTCGAAGAACGCGTGCTTGGCCCAGAGCGACTTCTTGGTTGCGGCTACTTCAGCCATGGTTTTCGTCCTCACTCGGCCGGAACGGGGGCGGGCGTGGCGCGCAGGCCCGCTTCGACGGCTTCAGGCCCGCGAATGGTCATCCACACGTTGAAGGCCATCAGCAGGGCGCCGATCAGGAACAGCACGCCGCCCACCGCGCGGATGATGTAGAAGGGATGCATCGCCTCGACGGTCTCGATGAACGAGTATTCGAGGAAGCCGAGCGAGGTGTAGGCGCGCCACATCAAGCCCTGCAGGATGCCCGCCACCCACATCGACGAGATGTAGAAGACGATGCCGATCGTCGAAATCCAGAAGTGCCAGTTGACGAGGCGCAGCGAATACAGCTCCCGCTTCTGCCAGAGCCACGGCACCAGACAGTAGATGGCGCCGAAGGAGATGTAGGCGACCCAGCCCAGCGCGCCGGAATGCACATGGCCGATGGTCCAGTCGGTGTAGTGGCTCAGCGAGTTGACTTCCTTCACCGACATGAGCGGACCTTCGAAGGTCGACATGCCGTAGAATGCAACCGAGACCACCATCATGCGCAGCACCGGGTCGGTGCGCAGCTTGTCCCAGGCGCCGGAGAGCGTCATCAGGCCGTTGATCATGCCGCCCCAGGAGGGCATCCACAGCATGATCGAGAAGGTCATGCCCAGCGTCTGCGCCCAGTCCGGCAGCGCGGTGTAGTGCAGGTGATGCGGGCCGGCCCAGATGTAGAGGAAGATCAGCGCCCAGAAGTGGATGATCGACAGCCGGTAGGAATAGACCGGCCGGTCGGCACGCTTCGGGATGAAGTAGTACATGATGGCGAGGAAGCCGGCGGTCAGGAAGAAGCCGACGGCGTTATGGCCGTACCACCACTGCACCATCGCGTCCTGAACGCCCGACCAGACGATGTAGGACTTGGGCGAGAACACCGAGACCGGCACCGTGGCGTTGTTGCCGAGGTGCAGCACGGCGATGGTCACGATGAAGGCGAGGTAGAACCAGTTCGCCACATAGATGTGGGGTTCCTTGCGCTTCCAGAGCGTCGCGAGGAACACCAGCAGGTACACTACCCAGACCACGGTGAGCCACAGGTCGGCATACCATTCGGGCTCGGCGTATTCCTTGCCCTGGGTGATGCCCAGCAGATAGCCGGTGCCCGCGATGACGATGAAGAAATTATAGCCGAGCACCACGAACCACGGCGCAAGGTAGCCGGCGAGGCGGGCGCGCGAGGTGCGCTGCACCACGTAGAACGAGGTCGCGATCAGCACATTGCCGCCGAAGGCGAAGATCACCGCCGAGGTGTGCAGCGGGCGCAGGCGGCCGAAGCTGGTCCAGGGCAGATCGAAGTTCAGGAACGGGAAGGCCAGCTGGAACGCGATCAGCACGCCGACCGTGAAGCCGGCGAGACCCCAGAACACCGCCGCGACGGTGGCGAATTTCACCGGACCGAAATTGTAGTTCGGCTTGCCCTCGATCTCCTGCGCCGGCAGCGCGGCCGGGCGGTCGACATAGCGGTTCAGCACCACGAACACGACCGCGATGCTGGCCAGCGCCGACAGATAGGCGTGGAAAGCATAGGCGGCGCTATCGGTCTTCGCCGCGATGGTGATGCAGGCGAGCGCCATGATCGCGAAGACAGCGGCGAGGCCGCCCTCGCCGAAGGTCATGCTCTTCTGCACGCTCTTTACGGCGGCGTAGCTATCCGGTTCCGACATTCGATCCTCCACCCCGCCCCGGTTCCGCTGGAAATCTGGAACGGCTCCATAGTCTGGTCGGACCTTTGTCACGCGGGCGTGAGAGGGCCTTGATCCACGTCAAGCCTAAGGGTCTTCCCGGATCGCTCCGGGAGCGCCTGGAACGGAATGTCGCGGCCAGCGCCCGTGGCCACAGGCGTTCGGGGCTTTCACCTGCACGGACGCTTGCCTCGCGGGACCGTGGCGCTTAGACCGGATCCGGGTGCGGCGAGGCTTTAGTTGGCAGGGCTCGGGCGGGGAGACGGCATGATCCGGTTCGTACTGCGTTTCATCGGGATGTGGCTGCTTGCCGGCGGTTTCGTCGCGCTGGTGCTCGACGGCGTGCGCTCGATCGCCTCCTCCGAACTGGTCCTGGCCCCGTTCGGCACCACCTGGGAGGCGACCAGTCCGGGGACGCTCGCCTCATTCCAATCGCTGGTGGAAACCAGCCTGTCGGCGCAGGCCTGGGACAAGGCGGTCGCTCCCGCACTTACCGCGCCGCTTTTCGCCGTGCTGGGCGGCCTCGGCATCCTGCTGCTGCTTCTCGGGCGCCGCCGCGCCGGCTGACCGAAGCGTGATCGGGGGGCGCCCTCGCGGGAAGGCGCCGGGATGATTACATTGGCGACGATCCCGAACGGGAGAGACTTCAACGTCAGCACATCCGGTCCTTCGCCGCCCCGGCCTTCCGCCCGGGCGACGCCGGACCCATACGAGGGACGTCACATGTTCTTCTTCAAGAAGAGTCTCGACCTGCCGACCCCCGAGCAGGCGCTGCCCGGCCGCGCCGCGCCGCTGCCCACGGCGGAGCGGCATGTCGTGAACCGCCATCCGCTGAAGGGCCCCTATCCCGAGGGGCTGGAGACCGCGATCTTCGCCCTCGGGTGCTTCTGGGGCGCCGAGCGCAAGTTCTGGCAGACGCCGGGCGTGTGGGTGACCGCGGTCGGCTACATCAACGGGCCGACGCCGAACCCGACCTATGAAGAGGTCTGCACCGGCCGCACCGGCCATACCGAGGCGGTGATGGTGGTGTTCGATCCCAAGGTCATCAGCTTTGAGTCCCTGCTCAAGCTGTTCTGGGAAAGCCACGACCCCACGCAGGGCATGCGGCAGGGCAACGATATCGGCACGCAGTATCGCTCCGGCATCTACCTCACCTCGCCGGACCAGCGCGCGGTGGCGGAGGCGAGCCGCGACGCCTATCAGGCGGCCTTGAAGGCACAGGGCTTCCCGGCCATCACCACCGAGATCGTCGACGCGCCGACCTTCTTTTTCGCCGAGGACTACCACCAGCAATATCTGGCACGGAATCCGAACGGCTATTGCGGGCTTGGCGGCACCGGCGTTTCGTGCCCGGTCGGCGTGGGCGTGAATGCCTGACGGGCAGACGGCTGGAGCGGGCTGACTATTTTTGGTCGCATCGCTCCGGCCGCTTACGTGTTCCGGTCGTACGGCGGTAATTTGCGGGTCCCGCAACCAGCCCGTGACGCAACTATGACCGCCGCCCGCTTGCTCCACCTCCGAACCGCCGCTCTCGCCCTGCTGCTGGCACTCGCCGGCACCGCGCAGGCGCAGCCGACGCCCCAGCTGCCTGCGGTGCTTCGCGATGCGCGCTATTGCGAGATCGTGCCGGTCCACGTCACGCGGGAGGGGCTGCGGGCCTCTGTCTACAACACGCTCGGCTTCGACGACTGCCCGGCCGACAAATGGGAAGCGCTCACCCGGCGCGAGTTGTTCCGGCAGTTCGGAACCCTCGCCGTGGTGATGAACGGCCCGCGGCATTTCCTGATGGACGGCATTATCGCCTCTGGCGCGACCAAGACGGGCGAGGTGATCACGGTCGGCGGCATCACGCTGGCCAAGCGCGCCGAGGTCGGGCTCTCGCTGCATCAGGCGATGGGGCCGGCCTATACCGAGCAGACCATCGACCGCGACACCACTTATCGCTTCGACGCCGGCAAGCCGGTGTTCCAGCTTACCGGGCCGGACGGCTCGGTCTATGTGATGCAGGCCTATGCGCAGATCGTTGACCCGACGCTCACCTATGCCGAGTTGCCGACGCTCGGCGCCAAGCTGACGCTGCCTCCCGGCTGGAGCTACGCCACGCACACGCCGGAGCAGGACCTGCTGCTGGTCGCCAACGGCACCGCGATCGTGGTGCAGGACGACCTCAAGAACACCTACCAGAAGATGGCGCCGCGCTGAGCGCGGCGGCACCCTTCACGGCGCCTTCTTCCGGCGCGTTCTTCGCGATGCAGCAAATCACTTGCCGCCGTCGCAACGTCATGTCACCCCTCTGGCATCCGGAAGAAGGATCGGGTGCCGCCCATGGAAAAGCTCATCGAACGCTTCATCTTCATCAGCCGCTGGATCATGGCGCCGTTCTATATCGGCCTCGTCATCGCGCTGGCCGTGCTGCTGTTCAAGTTCGCCAATGAGCTGTTCCACTTCGTCACCCACGCCACCCAATTCGACGAGAGCGAGACCATTCTCGGCATTCTCGCGCTGATCGACCTGACCTTCACCGGCAGCCTTGTGGTCATCGTCATCTTCTCGGGCTACGAGAACTTCGTCTCCAAGATCGACGCCGAGGGCCATTCCGACTGGCCGGAATGGATGACCAAGGTCGACTTCGCCGGCCTCAAGCAGAAGCTGCTGGCCTCCATCGTCGCGATCTCCGCCATCGCGCTGCTGAAAGCGTTCATGGACCTCGACCGCGGCGTCGACGAGAAGGAGCTGATGTGGCTGGTGATCATCCATGTCGTGTTCGTGCTCTCCGGCGTGGTGCTGGCCTGGACCGACCGGCTGTCCGACAAGGGCCACTGAGCGTGACAGGCAGCGGGCCGCCCCAGATTATCGGGAACGGACTGTCTATTTCCTTCAATTCCGATAATCGTGTGTTATATGCACGAATGACTGCCTCCGGCTCCGGCCGGGAGAGCCTACCCGACCACTGAGACGGACCTGACCCATGGCCGACGGCCTGAGCGACGATAGCGACGCACGACACCCGGTGGACGGCTCCGCCGCGCGCATGGCCCCGCTCGCGCGGCTGCCGGTGTTCTTCGCGCTCAAGGGACGGCGCGTGGTGCTGGCCGGCGGCTCGGACGCCGCCGCCTGGAAAGCCGAACTGCTCTGCGCGGCCGGGGCGCAGGTCGACCTGTTCGCCCCCGAACCGGTGGACGACCTTCTCGCGCTGGCGCAGAACCCGCCCGACGGGTCGCTGACGCTGCATGCCCGCGACTGGACCCCGGACGACCTTGCCGGCGCCGCGCTCGCCATCGGCGCCGTCGAGGACGACGCGGAAGGCGCGCGCTTCGCGCAGGCCGCGAGGACGGCGGGCGTTCCGGTAAACGTGGTCGACAAGCCGGCCTTCTGCGACTTCGCCTTCGGCGCCATCGTGAACCGCTCGCCCCTCGTGGTCGGCATTTCCACCGACGGCGCCGCGCCGGTATTCGGCCAGGCGGTGCGCGCCAAGATCGAGGCGGTGATCCCGCAGGGCTTCCGCCACTGGGCGCAGGCGGCGCGGAGCTGGCGCGCCAGCGTCGCGGCGCTGGAGCTTGGCTATCAGGGCCGCCGCCGGTTCTGGGAGCGCTTTACCCGGCGCGCGCTGGAGGCCCCCGAGACCGCCCCGGACGCGGCGCTGCGCGAGACGCTGCTGGAGCGCGCGAAAGCGGAGCGCGACACCGAAGGGCGCGGCTCGGTCGCGCTGGTGGGCGCCGGGCCGGGCGACCCGGAACTCTTGACGCTCAAGGCGGTGCGCGTGCTGCAATCCGCCGATGTCGTGCTCTATGACGATCTGGTCTCCCCGGCCGTGCTGGACGTGGCGCGGCGCGAGGCGAAGAAACTGCTGGTCGGCAAGACCGGCTACCGCCCCTCCTGCAAGCAGGACGACATCAACGCGCTGATGGTCTCGCTGGCCAAGCAGGGCAAGCGCGTGGTGCGGCTCAAGGGCGGCGACCCGATGGTGTTCGGCCGCGCCGGCGAGGAAATCGCCGCCGCGCGGGCGGCCGGCCTGCCGGTGGAGGTGGTGCCGGGCATCACCGCCGCACAGGGCGCGGCGAGCCGGCTCGGCGTCTCGCTCACCCATCGCGACCATGCGCGCCGGCTGCAGTTCATCACCGCCCATGCCCGCGACGGCAAGCTGCCGCGCGACCTCGACTGGCAGGCGCTCGCCGACCCCGCCGCCACCACGGTGGTCTACATGCCCCAGCGCACCTGGGGCGAACTGGCGGAGAAAGCGATAAACGCGGGCCTCGATCCTCACGCACCCGCCCTCGCCATCTTCTCCGCTACCCGCCCGGAGGAATTCCGGGTGGTGGCCACCGTCGCCACGCTCAAGGATAAGCTGAATGCGGCGGTTGCGGATAAGTCGGCGGCAGGCGTGAAGCTGGGGCCGTGCCTGATCCTGTTCGGCCACGCCATCGGTGAAGCCGAGACGTTTGCCGAGGCCGGGCTCAGCGAGGCGCCCGGCGTCGCGCTGGGCGGCTGAGGGAAGGCGCTAGCTAAGCGCCTATCCGATCTTGGCCGCCAGCTTCTCGTAAAGCGGGTTCTCCGCCGCGAACACATAATCGAGCGGGCCGACCGAGACGGTGGCGGCGCCCTTTTCGCGCAGGAACACGGCGAGGGCGTGCAGCGTGTCCGGCGGGCAGTGCAGCGTCACCATCCCCGAGGAGGTCGGCGCGCCGAACGGGGCGACGGCGCGGAAGCGCTCCACCGCCTCGCGCACCACGGCGGTGTCGCAGGCGGAGAACCGGGTCTTCACCTCGCGCATGGTCGCCGCCTTGCGCGCCGAGGTCACGCGGTCGAACAGCGCGCGGGCGGCGGCCCTCGCCTCGCCGGTCCAGTTCGCGCCGAGGGAGGCCACGAGATTGGCTTCCGAGCGCAGCATCACCCCGTCGTCGATCACCTTCAGCGCATTGGCGGCAAGGGTCGAGCCGGTGGTGGTGATGTCGACGATCAGCTCCGCCGTGCCCGCCGCCGGCGTGCCCTCGGTGGCGCCCAGGCTCTCGACGATACGGTAATCGACAATGCCGTGGCGGGCGAAGAAGGCGCGGGTGAGGTTGAGATACTTCGTCGCCACACGCACGCGCCGGCCGCGCGTTGCATGGAAATGGGTCGCGACGTCGTCGAGGTCGCGCATGGTGCGCACGTCGATCCAGGCCTGCGGCACCGCGACCACGACATTGGCGAAGCCGAAGCCCAGCCCCTCGACCAGCAGCACCTTGGAATCCGCGTCGGAAATGGTCTCGCGCACCAGATCCTCGCCGGTGACGCCCAGATGCACCGCGCCGGAGGCGAGCTGGCTGGCGATCTCGGAGGCCGAGAGATAGGCGACCTCCACCCCTTCCACGCCCGACAACGTGCCGCGATAATCGCGCGCCCCGCGGGACTGGGTGAGGCTCATGCCGGCGCGGGCGAAGAAGGCGACGGCGTTTTCCTGAAGCCGTCCCTTGGAGGGAACGGCGACGATGAGCGCGCTCATGAGCGGACCTCCAGCGCATCGAGCCGGCCGAGCCAGACCGCGAAGCCCACGGCGGGAATGGGATGGGGCGCGCCGAGCCGGGCCAGCAGCCCGTCATAGCGCCCGCCCGCCACCAGCGGCGCCGCGCCGCCATTGGCGTGCAGCTCGAACACCATGCCGGAATAATAATCCAGCGGCCGGCCGAAGGCGGCGGCGAAGCGCAGCTTCTCGATCTCGACGCCCTGCGCGGCGATGAAATTGGTCCGGGTCTCAAACATGTCGAGCGCGCCCGCAAGGTCGAGGCCGGCGTCCTGCGCCAGTGCCCGCAGCGCGGCCAGCGCGGCGTCGGGATTGCCTTGAATCGCGAGATAGCGCTCCAGCACCGCGACCTTTTCCGCCGGCAGGCCGTCGGCATCGCCCGAGGCGGCCTGCTCCAGGAACCGGCCGGCGATCTCCTCGACATTGCGTCCGCCCACCGTCGAGATGCCGGCGATCGACAGCAAGTCGGTCACCAGCGCATGGGCGGCGGCCGGGTCGGAGCCCGCCAGCGCCGACAGCACGCCGGCATGGGCGGAGACGCCGCCGCCTTCCGGGCGCTGGCGCAGCGCCGCGAGGTCGGCGCCCAGGCTCCCGGAGCGGGCGAAATCCTTGACGAGGCGCCGCCGCCAGCCCGGCGGCAGGGCGAGCGCGTCGAGCAGGCTGGCGAACAGCCCGGCATCGCCGAGCCGGATCACCGGATCGATGACGCCCCACAGCGCCGCCGTCTCCAGCCCCAGCGCCAGCAAGTCGGCATCGGCCGCCTCGCGGTCGGCGCGGCCGAAGGATTCCACGCCGGCCTGCAGCAACTCCCCGCCCGGCACATCCGAGCGGAACACCGGACCGAGATAGGCGAAATCGCGGGCTTGAGCGGCGCCGTCGGCGATGTATTGCCGGCACACCGGCAAGGTGAGGTCGGGCCGCAGGCACAGCTCGCGGCCTTCCTCGTCGGTGGTGACGAACATGGTGCGCCGCATGTCCTCGCCCGACAGGTCGAGAAAGGCGTCGGCGGGCTGGAGCACCGGCGGCTCGACGCGCGCGAAGCCGGCGCGCGCGAACAGCGCGAGCAGTTGCTCGACGGGAGCGGTGGCGGTCGGCACGGGCGTCGTCATGGTCGCTCAACGGTTTCGGCGGTTCGCCGAGAAGGGTTGCGCGCTTCTAGCAAAGGGGATGCGTCGGGTCCATGACGCGGCGTCGATATGGTTTCCCGCGCGGGGGCGGGGAAGTGCGGACAGCCGCAAGCGCCCCGCGCCGCGAACCGGCCGGGGAGATGGGCAGGCGGCGCCGCGAAGGGCGCGCGGGGTGCCGGAGCCGAGGCCCCGACGGTCGCCTGCACCGTGATGAAAGGAATGGTGCAAGCCTTCAGTCAACCAATCGACGCGCCGTCTCCGGCACCCCGCACGCGGTGTTTTTTGGCTTGCTCCCTGCGGCCCCCGGAGGACTGACCGTTGCTATCCTCCGCTGCGGGAGCCGGACGGACGGCGAACCGTTCGAGCCGCCTCCCAAGTGACCGGCGGCAGAGCCGGTCGGGAACGCATGGCTTGGGCCGCCGCGCGCGGGGAGCGTTATGCCCCGGCACGCGGCCATCGCTCTCCGCCCCACGCCAACGGCCGCTCCGGTTGCGCCCCTTCACGGGACAGGGTGAGAGGATGTTACGGCAGGGTGGAGGGGGTGCGGATAAGTTTTGGTGGGCGCGAGTGAGCCCCGCTCCCCTTCTGCCCCCAATTCCGGATCGCCGCGTTGCGGCTTCCGGGATGATGGACGCCGGAAGGCCGCCAGGCCTAGCCTTGCTTCCCCGCCCGCTCGTTCAGATGCTTCAGCGCCGCCGTGATGAGGGTGATGAAGAAGAACGACGCCAGGAACATGATCAGCGCGAACAGGAACGCGCTGTCATGGACGTCCTGATAGCTCGCCTTGAGCCAGTTGGCGGTGGTGAGACCGCCAATGGTGCCAAGGCCGCCGGCGATCGCGCCGGTCGTGCTGGGGCCGAGCGGAAACAGCTTCATGCGCCGCCCTCCCCGCCGCGCTCAGCCGCGCGCCTCTCCGTACGGCACGCCGTGATGGCCGAGCACGTCCTTCACCTTCTCGACCAGCTCGGCCTCGGCGCACTCGAACTGCGCCGGGCGGCTTTCGCGCCATTCGGCGTTGTCGGTGATGGCGGCGGCGGCCTTCGCGCCCTCGATCAGGTCCTTGATCTGCACCGTGCCGGCCGCGCGCTCGTCCGAGCCCTGGATCACCACGCAGGGCGAGTTGCGGCGGTCGGCATATTTGAACTGGTTGCCGAGATTCTTCGGGTTGCCGAGATACATCTCGGCCCGGATGCCGGCCTCGCGCAGCTTCTTGACGAGGCCCATGTAATGGCCGGTCTGGTCGCGGTCCATCACCACCACCACCACCGGGCCGTACTCGGCCGCCGCCTCCAGCTTGCCGAGCGCGGTGAGCGCGGCCGCTAAGCGCGAGACGCCGATGGAAAAACCCGTAGCCGGCACGGCTTCGCCGCGGAAGCGGCCGACCAGCCCATCATAGCGCCCGCCGCCGCCAACCGAGCCGAAGCGCACCGGGCGGCCCTTCTCGTCGGTCACCTCGAACAGCAGCTCGGCCTCGAAGACCGGGCCGGTGTAGTATTCCAGGCCGCGCACGACGGAGGAATCCACCCGCACGCGCCCTTGATAGCCGGCGGCGTTGACCAGTGCCTCGATCTCGTCGAGTTCCTGCCGGCCTTCGAGATAGGTGTTGCTGGCGGGCAGGAACTCGCCGCCGCCGGGGGTGAGCATGGAGAGCACGACCTGCGCCTGCCCCTCATCCAGCCCCGCACCCTTGGTGAAATCGCCGCTCTTGGCGGCCGGGTTTTCCCAGCGGCCTTCGCCGAGCAGATCGCGCACGCCCTCGATGCCCACCTTGTCGAACTTGTCGATGGCGCGCAGCACGGTGAGGCGGCGGCCGGCATTCTCATCCCCGCCGAGGCCGATGGCTTCCAGCACGCCGTCCAGCACCTTGCGGTTATTGACCTTGATGACGTAATCGCCGCGCGCGATGCCGAGCGCTTCCAGCGTGTCGGCGGCCATCATGCAGATCTCGGCATCGGCGGCCACCGTCGGCGCGCCCACCGTGTCGGCGTCGAACTGCATGAACTGGCGGAAGCGGCCGGGGCCGGGCTTCTCGTTGCGGAACACCCAGCCCTGCCGGTAGGAGCGGAACGGCTTGGCGATGTCCTGGAAATGCTCCGCGACATGGCGGGCGAGCGGCGCGGTGAGGTCGTAGCGCAGGCTCAGCCACTGGTCGTCATCGTCCTGGAACGAGAACACGCCCTCGTTCGGGCGGTCCTGATCCGGCAGGAACTTGCCCAGCGCGTCGGTATATTCGATGAACGGGGTCTCCAGCGCCTCGAAGCCGTACAGCTCATAGACGCGGCGGATGGTGTCGAGCATCGCCCGCGTGCCGGCGAGTTCCGCAGGGCCGCGATCGGCGAGGCCGCGCGGCAGGCGCGCCTTGAGTTTGCTGGGCTTGTCTTTGGCCATGATGGCGCCGTTCCTCAAAAATCCGTTGCGCGCGGGTTTAGAGGATGGGGCGCGGGCTCGCAATGGTGTGGGCGCCCGCTGACGCGGGCACGCGAGCAGGAACGGCCTACGGCCGCAGCCCCGCCGCGAGGCTGGCCGGAAATCCTTAGGGTCGAAGCCCCGCCGCGAGGCGGGCCGAAATCCCTAGCTAGGGTCGAAGCCCTGCCGCGAGGCGGGCTTCGATGGCGTCGAGCACCGGGAGCAGGTCCGCCACGGTGTCGATGACGAAATGCGCGCCCGCGCGGGACAGACGATCATTGGCCCGCGCACGGACCATGGCGCGGTCGTCGGGGGAGAGCGAGTCGAGCTCGGCCTTGGAGAGACCGGCCGCGTTGCCGGACAGCGCGAGGCCGACCGTCCAGGTGCCGGCGGCGAGGCCCTCGGCAATGCCGGGCTCGGTGTCGTCGAGCTTCACGCAGGCCGACGGCGGCCACACGCCGATATCGGCGAAGGTGCGGTACATCATCAGCGGGCTCGGCCGGCCGGCGGCGAGGTCGCCGGCGCACACCACATTGTCGGGCGCATAGCCGGCCTCGGCGGCGAGCGGCATCAGCTTTTCCATGATCGGCCGGGTGTAGCCCGTCGTGGAGCCGATCTTCATCCCCTTGGCGCGGGCAAAGGCCACCACGTCCAGCAGACCGGGGATGAGGTCGGCATGGCGCGGGATGACCTCGACATTCAGCGGCTCGAAGATCGCCAGCACGCGGTCGACATCGGCCTCGTCCGGCAGCCGGCCATGGACCGCCTCCCAGCGCTGGCCGATGGTGTGGGTGTAAAGCAGCGCCGCCACATGATCGCGCTTGGGCAGGCCCATCGGCTCGCGCGCCTCGTCGATCGAGATGGTCACGCCGACGCGGGAGAACGCCTCGACGAAAGCGCCCATCGGCGCGCGCGAGCCGAAATCCACCGCCGTGCCGGCCCAGTCGAGAATCAGCGCCTTGAGTGCCATCCGCCCTTGTCCTCTCAGTCGAAAAGCTGCGCCATCGCTTCTTCCGCGATGGCAAAGCCGGTGGAGGCGCCGGTGCCGCTGGTGACCACCACCAGCCGGACGCCCTCAGCCGGCGCGTCGATGAAGGCGAGCCGGTCGGGCGCCGAGGCATAGGTGCCGATCCAGCGCTCCAGCACCCGCTCCGGCGCGTGGCCGAACACCTGCGCATATTCGTCGAGGATGAGGTCGTCGACGAAGTCCGGGGCGAAGGGGTCCGGCGTCGCATCGTAATGATGGCTGTCGCCAACCACCAGCGACCCGTCGGCCGACTGCACGACGATGAGATGCACGCCATGGGCGAGGTGCTCGGCCTGCTCCTCCTTCAGCCGCGCCATCAGCGGGGCGGCCTCGGGCAATTCGGCATAGCCGAGATAGCGGCCCAGCGAGAGGTCGGTCATGATCGAGCCGGGCAGCGTGCCGATGGCGGGATCGCTGACGCGCATCATATGCAGCTTGCAGCGCGTGAGGCCGTAAGCCTTGAAGCGGTCCTCGAACAGCGTGTGGAAATCGTCGCCCGGCGCCACCACGATGCGCTCGGCCGCGATCTCGCCCGAGGAGGTGTAGACGCGGCCAGGCTCGACGCCGACAACCGCGCGCTCGCGCCGGAACTCGATGCCCTCGCCGGCGAGCCAATGGGCGAGCTTGGGGATGGCGACGCGGGATTCGACGCGCAGGTCGTGCGGGCTCCACAGCGCCCCGACCAGCTCGCCCTGAAGCGCGGGGTAGCGCTCGCGGGCCTGCCATTTGTCGAACAGCTTGCAGCCGACGCCCATCTCGGTGCGCTCGAACGCCTCCAGCACCGCCATCGCCTCGGGCCGGCGCGCGGTGACCATCAGGCCGCGATGCACCACCTCGATGCCGGCGAGCGGGGCGATCTCGGCCCAGATGTCGCGCGAGCGCATCGCCCGCCGCCAGCATTCGCCACGCTGCTGGCCGGTGACGGTGACGAAGCCGAAATTGCGCACCGAGGCGCCGTTGGCCCGCGCGTCGCGGTCGATCACCACGGTCTTCAGCCCGCGCTTGAGCGCGCTGATAGCGTGGCCCAGCCCGACGACGCCGGCACCGACAATGGCGAGATCGTATGTTTCCGACATGGCAGGTTCCGGCTGGCCGCAGGGGATTAAATCCGCTCATAGCCTGTTCGCGCCGGCCGCGCCATGCGTCGCGGCGCCATCGGACAAAAGGCGGATGGTACACCGCCGACGCGGAGGCGGCTCAGTTCGCGGCGGCGGTGGCCTTGAGGCCCGGCAGGCCGGCGGCCGCCAGATCCGCCCGCACCCGCTGGGCCAGCGCCGGATCGGGGAAGAAGCGCGACACCATGACGTCGGGCTCGGACGCCCATTCCGGCGCGATCTCGATCAGCTTCTGGACATCGGCATGGGCGGCCGCCTTCTCGCCGGCGCTGGCGCTGGCCAGCGCGCGGGCCAGCAGGCCGGGCGCGAAGCCGTCGCCCATCAGATGGTCGGCGGCGGCCGCGGCGGCGGGAATGTCGCCGCGCGCATAGGCGGCGACGACGCGGTGGACATCCACCCAGGGCGGCATGCCGGGAGCGGTGAGCGTGGCGCTCGCCAGCAGCGCCTCGCCGCGCTCGGGCTGGCCAAGCGCCACCAGCCGGCCGCCGACATCGGCCAGCACGTCGACATCGTAAGGATTGAGCGCCAGCGCGGCGTCACCCGCCGCCAGCGCCGGCCCACGCTCGCCCCGGAAGAAATGCACGTCCATCAGCACGCGGCGGACATAGGCGCTGGTCGGCGCCAGCTCCACCGCCTGCTCGGCCGCGGCCAGCGCACGGTTGAGCGCCGGCGGGCCGGGGCGCGGATTGACGCCGTTGCGCACCTCGTCGAGGTAGAGTTCGGCCAGCAGCGCATAGCCGAGCGCGAAGGTACCGTCGCTCTCCACCGCCTTTTCCAGGCAGGCGCGGGCGCGCTCATGCTCGGCGGGGACGTAGCTGCGCCAATAGCTGTAGGCCTCCAGCACGCAGCCATAGGGCCCGGCATTGGCGGCGCCGCCGGCCGCGACCACGCGAGAGCGCGCGCGGGCCTGGATCACCCCATAGGGCTCGGCGATCGCCGCCATGATCTCGCGCACCAGCGCGACCTCGGCGGCGGAGGAATCGGTGCCGGGGCGCAGCCCGTCGAACTCGCGCGACCAGACGATGGTGCCGTCGCACAGATCGGTCAGCCGCAGCAGCACCGAAATCGCGCGGTCCTCATGGTGCTCGACCAGCCCGCCCAGCGCGAAGGCGGAATGCGGCGCGTTGGCGGTAGAGGCGCAGCCCAGCGAGGGGCGGGCATCCGGGCTCGACAGCACGTCCAGCAGATCGAAACGCGCCAGCGCGTCGCGCACCCGCACCTCGATGGCGCGGGCGGGAAAATCGGCCGGCGACGGCGCCACCGTGCCCGCATCCGCCAGCGCCAGGCTGGTGGGCACGGCGCCGGTCTCGTCGAAGGCGCGCACCTCGATCATCGGAATGCCGAGCCGGTTGAAGCGCTCGATCGGCTGGAACGCCACGTCCGACACCGCCGAGCGCAGGCCGCCGGGATAGACATAGCCGAACAGCGCCACCGCCGACGCCACCACCAGCACGGCCAGCGTCAGCCCCGCCCAACGGCGCGCGACGCCGCGAGGCGGCGGCATCGTCGCGGCAGCGGGAAGCGGGGCGGCGGCGGGAGACGGGCCGGCCTCCCCGGGCTCGGAAAGTTCGGCCGGCTCGGTAGCCGGCAGCGCGGCGGGCCGCTCGCCGGCCTCCGCGCCGTCCCTGGCGCCACCTTCCCGTGACCCGGCGCGGCGCGGGACGAATTGCGGCACATAGCTGCCGCGCGGCACCACGATCTCGATCTCGTCCTGCGCGCCGGCCCCGGCATAATAGCGCTCCAGCGCCCGGCGCAGCCGCGTGGCCTCGACCCGGACGATGGGATCGGCCTGCGGATCGAACGAGGCATCACGCCCGAGCGCCTCGACCGCGATGGTGTAGCCCTTGATCGCCTCGCGGCGGCCTTCCAACGTCGCCTCGACCACGAAGCGCAGAATATTCGACAATTGCGGCGAGGAGCTCAGTTCCTCGGACATCAGCACGCGGGCCAGCGCCGCACGCGCCGCCTCGGGGGGCGGGGCGGCGATCCCTGCATCCGCCGGCGGCAGCTCAGGCTCCGCGGCATCGATGATCGTGCTTTCAGGCACTTGGACGGTCCCAGGGGGCCGGCAGGGGCGCACAGGGCGCGGCGGCCGGGCAAAACATGACGTTACGTGACTGTAGCACGGCTTTGGGCGAGTTCATGGCCGCGTCGGTGGCACGCGGTCAAGCGGGCGTGAAGCCTTAGAAAAGAAAGTGATCACATCATCATAATTTCTCGTGAGCGCGCCGATGCTCACGCATTATACATGATGAAAAGCGCGGCCCCACGACCTGTTTCCGGCGGCCGACAACGATCGGAGCCCGTATCATGTCTGTTGCCTATGATGTCGATGCCGTGAGCGTCGCCACCCCGAACGATCTCGACGCCTTCTGGATGGGCTTCACCGCCAACCGCGCCTTCAAGCAGCGCCCGCGCATGGTGTCGCGCTCCAAGGACATGCACTACTACACGCCGGAAGGCCGCGCGATCCTCGACGGCTCCGCCGGCCTGTGGTGCGCCAATGCCGGCCATAACCGCCAGCCGATCGTCGAGGCGATCAAGAAGCAGGCGGAGGAGATGGACTTCGCGCCGACCTTCCAGTTCGGCCATCCGCTGGCGTTCAAGGTCGCCTCGCGCATCGCCGAGCTGGCGCCGGGCGATCTCGACCATGTGTTCTTCTGCAATTCCGGCTCGGAAGCCGGCGACACCGCGCTGAAGATCGCGCTCGCCTACCATGCCGTGACCGGCAAGGGCACCCGCACCCGGCTGATCGGCCGCGAGCGCGGCTATCATGGCGTCGGCTTCGGCGGCATCTCGGTCGGCGGCATCTCGCCGAACCGCCGCTTCTTCGGCGGCATGCTGACCGGCGTCGACCACCTGCCGCACACCTATGACCGCGAGAAGCAGGCCTTCTCCAAGGGCGAGCCGGAATGGGGCGCCGAGCGCGCCGACGCGCTGGAGGGCATCGTCGCGCTGCACGACGCCCAGACCATCGCCGCCGTCATCGTCGAGCCGATGGCCGGCTCCACCGGCGGCCTGCCCGCGCCCAAGGGCTATCTCAAGCGCCTGCGCGAGATCTGCGACAAATACGGCATCCTGCTGATCTTCGACGAGGTCATCACCGGCTTCGGCCGCCTCGGCTTCCCCTTCGCCGCCGAGCGCTACGGCGTGGTGCCGGACATGATCACCTTCGCCAAGGGCGTGACCTCCGGCTCGGTGCCGATGGGCGGCGTGATCGTGCGCAAGGGCATCTACGACGCCTTCATGAACGGCCCGGAACACATGATCGAGCTGTTCCACGGCTACACCTATTCCGGCCATCCGCTCGCCTGCGCCGCCTCGCTGGCAACGCTCGACCTCTATCGCGACGAGGCGCTGTTCGAGCGCGCCCGCGCCATCGAGCCGATCTGGGCCGACGCGGTGATGAGCCTGAAGGGCAAGCCGGGCGTGCTGGACATCCGGCAGGTCGGCCTGGTCGGCGCCTTCGACCTCGCCCCGCTGCCCGACACCCCCGGCAAGCGCGGCTACACCGCGATGGTGAACGCCTTCCACGACCACGACCTGATGCTGCGCGGCACCGGCGACACGCTGGCGGTGAGCCCGCCGCTGATCATCAACGAGGCCCAGATCGGCGAGCTGGTCGAGAAGATCGGCAAGACGATCGATTCGGTGATGTGAGACGCGGGCCCGCACTTTGCAACCAGTGAGAGCGTTGCTCGAAAAGGCTCTTTACTAGTTGAATGACCTACCACTATCCTTCCTATGACACCGGCACAATCCGGCTGTCATAGGAAGGTCGTCCATGGCACGCGCCGGCCAACCACTTGATCAGAACGCCACGCGTCCCGGCGAAGCGGCTCAACCTGCGGCAGCCGCGGGGCAACAATGCGACGCCGTGCAATACGGCATTCCGACCGGCCCAGAGGCGATAGAACAACAGGCGGACGGCAATACCGGCTCCCTGCCGCCGGCTCAACTCGTGTCGCCTCTCCCTTCTGCTTGGTCTGTCCACGGACTTCTGGAGCTGGCACGCCGGTCACCCGCCAGGACGCTTGGGATCGCCGCGCTGCTGGCGATCACCGGCCATACCGCCTGGACCCTCACCACATCGGCCCCGAGCGATGTACCCACCGCATGGAACAAGGGCGTCGCCCGGCTGGGCATCAGCCCGCTCTATCCCCCTCAGGAAGATTTCCACGTCGGCGACATCTGGGTGATGCCGGTAGCAGCGAGTGCCGGCGACGTTACGCTGATCGGTAAGGCTGCGCGGGTCGGCTTCAGCGGCTTGGCGACAATAATTCAGCAAGAGGCTACTAAAAAGCCGCGCTTCGAGGTTACAAAGCCCATTGAGAATAGCTTTCGCGACCAGAAGGCCAGCACGGTCGTGGAATCCACGGACAATATGGGACTGCCCCTCTATCTAGCCGCCTTTCCGGGTATCACGCTGGACAACACCTCGCAGACCGACTCGCTGCTCAACCTTTTGCCCATTTTCATTTCCTCATGGTTTCGTTCCACTGAGACCGACGACATCCGCATCTCTTCGGTCGAAACCTACGGTGCATCCTATCCCGAGGCCATGGTCGCGCTCGAACTGTTCTGCCGGGGCAAGGACGGCTGGCTCTGCAAAGACGAATTCGCCCGAAAAGTTCTGCACTTCGTCGATAAGCGCTTCACGCAGACCGATTGCGACGGGAAGTTCATCTATCCTCTACAGGTCATGCTGGTGAATCGCGTGTTCACCGCCCGCGAGATAGACCGCAAGTACGGCCAGCGCGCCGATGGCGCCATCGAGGGCGCGCTCTCCGGGAATGAGGATACAGACGAATTGACGCCCAACATCCCAGCTCCGGAAGCCGGAAATGGAGCGGCAGGCGTGATACCTGCTCCATCCAAGCGCTCTCGCGAGGGCGCCGCATGGGTGCGCCACACCGGCAATGGCATGATCCTGGAAAAGCAGGTCTTCGCTCGCCCGCTGGTGTTCGGCTATCGCGGCGTCTCATTTGCCATCGATGCCAATCACTCCACCAACGCCAAACTCAAGGTGCCTCCGCCATGGTTCCGATGCGTAGTGCCATTCTTACGTTGATCGCGCTTACCTCACTACCTGCTGCGGCCCAGGCACCGCCCCAGGCGGAATCGGAAGCCTCGCCGCGGGCGTCCACCTCGTCGCCCGCCGCGGCGCCGCCGCAGCAACCGAACATCCCGGTATGTCAGGAGCCGCCTACGATGGAATGCGTGATCCGCGAACTCAACCGCAGCAGCGGAGGCGGAGGTGGCTCCGGTTTTTTCAACGGAATCCAGAGCCCAAACGCGGACAGGCTGCAGCAGAACAACAGATCTCTGCCTTGGTGATACTCTGAACGGGCAGACAACCTCTCCGGCGACCTGCCCGCATGCGCCGGCTATCCCGAGCGCCGACGCCATTGTATGGCCTCACCATGCCCCCCGTCCCTCTCTCCCCCCTCCCCATCGACGACGCCCTGCCCGCGCTCACCCACGCGCTGCGGGCACGCAGCCGCGCGGTGCTGGTGGCGCCGCCGGGGGCGGGGAAGACCACGCGGGTGCCGCTCGCGCTGCTGGGCGAGCCCTGGGTGAAGGGGGGCAAGATCCTTGTGCTGGAGCCGCGCCGCATCGCCGCGCGCGCCGCCGCCGAGCGCATGGCGGCTACGCTCGGTGAGACCGCCGGGGAGACGGTCGGCTACCGCGCCCGCTTCGGCACCAGGGTCAGCCGCGCCACGCGGATCGAGGTGATCACCGAGGGCATCTTTACCCGCATGATCGTCGACGACCCGGAGCTCACCGGCATCGCCGCCGTGCTGTTCGACGAGTTTCACGAGCGCAGCCTCGACGCCGATCTCGGCCTCGCCCTCGCCCTTGAGGCGCAATCGGCGCTGCGCGAGGATCTGCGCCTGCTGGTGATGTCGGCGACGCTCGACGGCGCGCGGGTGGCGCGGCTTCTCGGTGAGGCGCCGGTGATCGAGAGCGAGGGCCGGGCCTTTCCGGTCGAGACCCGTTATGCCGGCCGCGATCCCCGCAGCCCCATCGACCGGCAGATGGCGGACACGATTGCCCGCGCGCTACGCGCGGATGCCGGCTCGGTGCTGGCATTCCTTCCCGGCACTTCGGAAATCCGCCGCACCGAGCGGGCCTTGCGCGAAGCATTGGCCGACCCCTCCGTCGACATCGCTCCGCTCTATGGCGCGCTCTCGCCGGCCGAGCAGGACCGGGCGATCGCGCCCTCGCCCAAAGGCCGGCGCAAGGTGGTGCTCGCCACCTCGATCGCCGAGACCAGCCTCACCATCGAGGATGTGCGGATCGTGGTCGACAGCGGGCTGGCGCGGGTGCCGCGCTTCGAGCCCGGCGTCGGGCTCACCCGGCTGGAGACGGTGCGCGTCTCGCGGGCGGCGGCCGACCAGCGGCGCGGGCGCGCCGGCCGTACCGCGCCGGGCATTTGCTGGCGGCTGTGGAACGAGGCGGAGACGATGAGCCTGCCGGCCTATGCCACGCCGGAAATCCTTTCCGCCGACCTGTCCCGCCTCGTGCTCGACCTCGCGATCTGGGGCGTGAGCGACCCCGCGGCCCTCGCCTTTCTCGATCCCCCGCCCGAGGCGGCGGTGAAGGAGGCGCGGGCGCTGCTGCGCCTGCTCGGCGCCTTCGATGGCGAGGGCCGGGTCACCCCGCTCGGCCGCGCCATGGCCCGGCTGCCGCTGGAGCCGCGCCTCGCCCGCATGGTGATCGAGGGCGCGCGACGCGGAGCGGCCGATGACGCCGCGCTGATCGCCGCCATCGTCTCCGAGCGCGGGCTGGGCGGCGACGGGCTCGACCTCGCGCACCGGCTCGACGGGCTGGCGCGCGACCGCTCGCGCCGGGCGGACGAGGCGCGCCGGCTGGCGGGGCGGTGGGCACAAGAGGCGGCGCGGGTGGTGGAGCGGGAGACCGGGCCGGCGCCTTCCATTTCCGGCGCGCCCGCCGCGCTGCTGGCGCTCGCCTTCCCGGACCGGCTGGCGCGCGGGCGCGGCGACGGGCGGCGCTTCGTGCTGGCCAACGGGCGCGGCGCGGCGATCGACCCCGCCTCGCCGCTCGCCCGCGCGCGCTTTCTCGCCATCGCCGAACTCACCGGCACGGCCGAGGAGGCCCGCATCGTGCTGGCGAGCGAGCTGAGCGAGGCCGATATCGAGGCCGAATTCGGCGATCGGATCACCGAGGGCACGGAGACGAGCTTCGACGCCGCCGCCGGCGCCCTGCGCGCCCGGCATGTCCGCCGGCTCGGCGCGCTGGTGCTGGCCGAGCGCACCGCGCGCGTCGAGGCCGGGCCGCAGGCGGCGGCGGCGCTGGCCCGCGCGGCGGCGGGCCACGGCATCGCTCGGCTCGGCTTTTCCGACGCGCAGCGGCAATGGCTGGACCGGGTGCGCTTCCTGCACGCGCGCGATCCGGCCGTGTGGCCGGACCTCTCCGACGAGCGGCTGGCCGAGAACGCCGAAGACTGGCTGGCGCTGGAGCTAATGGGGCTGACCGCGCTCGGCCAGATCGACGCGCAGGTGCTGGGCCGGGCGCTCGGCGGCCTGCTGCCGTGGGAGCTGTCGCGCCGGCTTGAGGAGGAGGCGCCGACCCATGTCGAGGTGCCGACCGGCTCGCGCCTGCCGATCGACTATGCCGCCGAGGGCGGGCCGCTGCTCGCCGTGCGGGTGCAGGAACTGTTCGGGCTCGGCACGCACCCGGCCATCGCGCAGGGCCGGGTGCCGCTGACGCTGGCGCTGCTCTCCCCCGCGCACCGGCCGATCCAGATGACGCGCGACCTTCCCGCATTCTGGGCCGGCTCCTGGCGCGACGTACGCGCCGAGATGCGCGGGCGCTACCCGCGCCATCCCTGGCCGGAAGACCCGGCAAACGCCGAACCCACCCGCCGGGCCAAGCCGCGCGGGACGTGAGCGGGGTCGGACGTGAGCGGTGGGGTGACCCTGCGCGGGCCACCTTTCCAGTGAGCCATGTGCTGCCGGCCGATGTCTTGCCAGAACCGACTCCGGCAACAGCCGCGTTCAGGCGGGGAGAGGGCGAGCAAGCGTAAAGCGGCCCGGCGCCGGCATGGTTAACACCGCGCAAACAGAGCCGAAGCATTCCGCCCGGCGCGACGGCAAAACATTAACCACGGACAAAGACGCCGTCGCCTCCGGCAGCGTTTTAACGCCCGGTCAACGTCTCGGGCTCAGGGTGCTCGGCAATAAAACCTGTCCTCGGGCAGATGTTTCAGTAGTCGAGCGCAAGCAGAGTATCGCGATGAGCAACTGGGTGGACAGGGACCTGTCTCAGCGTCGGCGCAGCGCCGCCGTCCGCCGTCCCCACGGCACCGGGCTGGAATACGGCCTGATCGCCGCCGCGCTCGCCGTGGCCATCGTCACCGTGGTCGCCGGGCTGAGCGCCCGCTATGGCGTCACCGACACCCGCGCCGGCGAAACCGTGCAGCGCGTCCTGCGCTAATGGTGCGCCCCGGGGTTCAGGCCCGCAGAGCGATCCCCGACACCTGAGAGCATTGTCGGCACACTCCGGGTCACCGGAAATGCTTTAAGAATCTGATTTTACGTAATTATTTTCACAAAATCGGGATACGCTTTTGCGGGAGCTGCTCTAGAGCGGCGCTCGACGGCGCGGGGAGACGGCGCGCGAAACCAGCAGCTTGTCGATGCGCCGCCCGTCCATGTCCACCACCTCGAAACGCCAGCCCTTGGCCTCGAAGCTCATGCCCTCGTGCGGCAGCGCCTTGAGTTCATAGAGCGCATAGCCCGCCGCGGTGTGGAAGCCGGCGTCGTGGGGAACGGCGATGCCGAGCTGGTCGGCCAGCTCGTCGATCGGCGTCGCGCCAGCGATCAGGAAGCTGCCATCGGCGCGCTCCACCACATGCGGGCTGGAATGGCCGGCATCATCGGTCACCACGGTTCCGGCAATCGCGTCGAGCAGGTCGGCCGGGGTCAGCACGCCCACCATGGAGCCGTATTCGTCCACCACCAGCGCCAGCGGCGTCTGGGCGTGGCGCAGGAGCTTCATCGCGTCGAGCGCGCCGGCGGTCTCCACCAGCACCGCCGCCGGCTTCACGAATTCGCGCGGGTCCGGCGTGCGCCCGTCGAGATAGGCTTCCAAGAGGTCGCGGCTGTCGATGACGCCGACGCTCTCCTCCGGCGTGCCCTCGCAGGCCGGCATGCGGGTGTAACGCGTCTCGCGGATGGTCTTGCGCACGGTGTCGGGATCGTCGGTGAGGTCGATCCACTCGACATCGGTACGCGGCGTCATCACTGCACGCACCGGACGATCGGCGAGGCGCATCACGCCCGCGATCATGCGGCGCTCCTCGGGGTCGATGATGCCGGCGGTCTCGGCCTCCGCGACGATGGCGCGGATTTCCTCGTCCGTGACGTTGTTCTCGCCGGCCTTGCCATGCTCGCCGAGCAGGCGCAGCACCAGGCGCGACGACATGTCGAGCGCCCACACCGCCGGGGCGGAGACCCGCGACAGCAGCAGCATCAGCGGCGCCACCAGGCTGGCGAGCTTTTCCGGGCTCTGCAGCGCCAGCCGCTTGGGGATCAGTTCGCCGATGATCAGCGACACATAGGTGATGGCCGCCACCACCAGCGTATAGCCCAGGCCGTCGGCGAGGCGCGGGGCCATGCCCTGCTCCTTCAGCCAGGCGCTGAGCATGTCGCCCAGGGTGGCGCCGGAGAAGGCGCCGGCCAGGATGCCGATCAGCGTGATGCCGATCTGCACGGTGGAGAGGAAGCGGCCGGGGTCGGCGGCGAGCTGGAGCGCGATACGCGCGCCCGCCGATCCATTGTCCGCCATGGAGCGCAGACGCGCCGGGCGCGATGACACGACGGAGAGCTCGGCCATGGCGAGAACGCCGTTGATCAGCACGAGCAGGAGGACGACAGCGATTTCAAATAAGGGCATTGGGCCTGAGGAGGACAACCTTGTGTCGGCACTATGTAGCACGGATGAGCGGTTTCGCCACAATTGGCTGTCGCGGGCGGCGGCGGGGCGGGTTTGACGCCCGTGCCCAAGCCGCCTAGAAGCGCCCCGATCCTTCTGTCTCGGGCGGCGGTCACCATGTCCTTCAACACCTTCGGCCAGATGTTCCGCGTCACCACCTTCGGCGAGAGCCATGGCGTGGCGATCGGCGGCGTGATCGACGGCTGCCCGCCCGGCCTTACCTTCCGGGTGGAGGACGTGCAGGCCGCGCTCGACCGGCGCCGGCCGGGCACCTCGCGCTTCACCACCCAGCGCCGCGAGCCGGACGAGGTGAAAATCCTCTCCGGCGTGCTCACGAGCGAGGACGGCACGCTGACCTCCACCGGCACGCCGATCGGTTTCCTGATCGAGAATGTCGACCAGCGCTCCAAGGACTATTCGGCGATTTCCGAGAGCTACCGCCCCGGCCACGCCGATTACGCCTATGACGTGAAATACGGCCTGCGCGACCATCGCGGCGGCGGGCGCTCCTCGGCGCGCGAGACCGCGGTGCGCGTCGCGGCCGGGGCGATCGCCCGCCTCGTGCTGCCCGGCGTCACCGTGCGCGGCGCGCTGGTGCAGATGGGCGAGATCACCATCGACCGCGCCAATTGGGACGACGAGGAGATCGGCCGCAACCCGTTCTTCTGCCCGGATGCCGAGGCGGCGGCGCGGATGGAGAGCTATCTCGACGGCATCCGCAAATCCGGCTCCTCGGTCGGCGCGGTGATCGAGATCGTCGCCGAGGGCGTGCCGCCGGGCCTTGGCGCCCCGATCTACGGCAAGCTCGATGCCGACCTTGCAGCCGCGCTGATGAGCATCAACGCGGTGAAGGGCGTGGAGATCGGCGAGGGCTTCGCCTCCGCCGCCCTGACCGGCGAGAACAATGCCGACGAGATGCGGATGGGCAATGACGGGCGCCCGGTGTTCCTCGCCAACCATGCCGGCGGCATTCTCGGCGGCATCTCCACCGGGCAGCCGGTGGTGGCGCGCTTCGCGGTGAAGCCGACCTCCTCGATCCTCACCCCGCGCCAGACCGTGACCCGCCACGGCGAGAACGCCGACATCGTGACCAAGGGCCGCCACGACCCGTGCGTCGGCATCCGCGCGGTGCCGGTGGGCGAGGCGATGGTCGCCTGCGTGCTGGCCGATCATTTCCTGCGCAACCGTGGCCAGGTCGGCACCCCGCCGCAATGGCCCTTCCCGCGCTGACGTCTACGGGGACGGGCGTGCCGGCGCCGCGGCTCTATTTCACAGGCGCCTCCTGCGCCGGCGTGACCACGCTCGGGCGCGCCGTCGCCGCGCGGCTCGGCCTGCGCCATGTCGATGTCGACGCGTTCTACTGGGCGCCGACCGACCCACCCTACACGGTGAAGAATCCGCCGGAACGGCGCGTGGCGGGGATCGCCGACGCGCTGGGCAGCGGCGGCTGGGTGCTGACCGGCGCGTTCGACGGCTGGGGCGACGCGCTGATCGCCGACGTCGATCTGACCGTCTTCGTCGCCGCCGATACCGCCCTGCGCATGGAGCGGCTGGCGGCGCGCGAGCGCCAGCGCCACGGCGCGCGGATCGAGCCCGGCGGCGACATGCACGCGGCGCACCTCGCGTTCCGGCGCTGGGCGGAGGGCTACGACACGCCCGGCTTCAACGGCCGCAACCGCGCGCGCCACGAGGCGTGGCTGGCGCGGCAACGAGCGCCCGTGCTGCGCGTGAACGGCGCCGATCCCCTCGACGATCTGGTGGCGCGGGTGATCGACGCGCTCCCGGGAACGGCCTGAAGCGGCGACTGTGCCCCGCTGCAATTTCAGTATTGCTGAAATTGTCCCTGCCCTTCATTGCCACTGAAGCGGCGTCGTCCTATGGTCCGGGGCATGAAACTCGCGGACTGGCTTCAGACCACCGGCACGACCCGCAGCGCCTTTGCGCGCGCGGTCGGCCTGTCGCCCGCCAGCATCACCGCGCTGTGCAAGGACCAGCAGGCCTGGATCTCGCGGGAAGCCGGCGCGCGCATCGCCGCCGCCACGGGCGGCGCGGTGACGCCAAACGACTTCCTCGGGCTCGATATCGGTGAGGTGACGAACATGAGCGATAATCTGGCGAGCCGTGTCGAGGCCGCGATCGAAGCCTTCAAGCGCGGCGAGATGCTGGTGGTCACCGACGATGACGACCGCGAGAACGAGGGCGACCTGATCGTCGCCGCGCAGTTCGCCACCCCGGAGAAGATGGCTTTTATCGTGCGCCACACCTCCGGCATCGTGTGCACCCCTCTCACCGCCGAGCACGCCAAGCGACTGCGCCTGTCGCCGATGGTGAACGACAACGACGCCCCCCACTCCACCGCCTTCACCATTTCCGTCGACTACAAGCACGGCACCACCACCGGCATTTCCGCCGAGGACCGCACCGCCACCGTGCGCGGCCTCGCCAATTCCAATGCCGGCGCCGCCGATTTCGTGCGCCCCGGCCACATCTTCCCTCTGATCGCCCGCGAGGGCGGCGTGCTGATGCGCTCGGGCCATACCGAAGCGGCGGTCGACCTGTGCAAGCTCGCCGGGCTGGAGCCGGTCGGCGTGATCTGCGAGCTGGTGAACGACGACGGCACGGTGATGCGCGGGCCGAAGGTCACCGACTTCGCGAGCACCCACAACCTCACCCGCATCTCGGTGGCCGACCTGATCGCCTATCGCCAGGTGCGTGAGAAGCTGGTGACGCGCGCCGCCGAGTTCTCCGCGCCCACCGTGGTGGGCGAGATGCACGGCATTTCCTATGTCACCCCGTTCGAGCCGGTGAACCACCTCGCGCTGGTGCATGGCCGGATCGGCGACGGGCGCGATGTGCTGGTGCGCCTGCACCGCGCCGACCCGATCGGCGACGTGTTCACCGGCGGCAGGGCGATCCGCGCCTCGCTGGAGCGCATCAAGGCCGAAGGGCGCGGCGTGCTGGTCTATCTGCGCGATGGCACCGCCGGCGTGCCGGTCACCAGCGTCGGCGAGACCGACAAGATGGATTCCTCGCGGCTGCGCGACGAGCAGTGGCGCGAGGTCGGGCTCGGCGCGCAGATCCTCAGGGACCTCGGCATCTCGTCGATTCGCCTGCTGGCCTCGCGCCATCGCACCTATGTCGGCGTCGCCGGCTTCGGCATCGAGATCACCGGCACCGAGACACTGGACGGCTGAGCCCGCACCCCGGCACCGGCGCTCACGCGAATGGCATAAGCCGCGCCGCCCTGCCCGCAATTTCGGCTTCTGGCGACCTGCCCGCCGTGTCACCATCCTTCGTGACGGTTTCCTGACATGTCGGGGACCCGTCACCGATGGAGGTGGCGATGCCGTATGTGCGTTCGTGGCTGCTCCTGTTGGCGATGCTGTCCACCGCGTGGACGGCTTCCGGCGCGTGGTCGAGCCGCGCGCAGGCGGCCGGGCCCAAGGACGCCGGGCAAAAGACGGCGCAGGTCGATGTCGAGCTGGTGCTCGCGGTCGACGTTTCCTACTCCATGGACCTCGACGAGCTGGCGCTGCAGCGCGACGGCTATATCGCCGCCGTCACCTCCGAGGAATTCCTCAACGCGCTCAAGCTCGGCCCGAACGGGCGCGTCGCCATGGCCTATGTGGAATGGGCGGGCTCGGACGAGCAGAAGCTGGTGGTGGACTGGACCGTGGTCGGCAATGCCGACGAGGCCGCGCGCTTCGCCGACGCCATCCGGCAGGCGCCGCTGCGCCGGGTCTACCGCACCTCGATCTCCGGCGCGATCGAGTTCAGCGCGACGCTGATCGAGGCGAATGCCTTCAAGGGGCTGAGGCGCGTCATCGACATTTCCGGCGACGGCACCAACAATCAGGGCCCGATGGTCGACCTCGCCCGCGACGAGGCGGTGAAGCGCGGCATCACCATCAACGGGCTGCCGCTGATCCTGAAGGAGCCGGCGGGCTCGATGCTCGATATCCCGCAGCTCGACATCTATTACGAGGACTGCGTGATCGGCGGGCCGGGCGCCTTCGTCATCCCGGTGCGCGGCACGCACGAATTCGCCACCGCGATCAAGACCAAGCTGGTGCTGGAAATCGCCGGGGTGAAACCGCCGCCCGAGCAGATCGTCCACTATGCCAGCGACGAGAAGCGCGTCTCCTGCACCATCGGCGAGCGCATGTGGATGGAACGCTGGGGGAATTGAGGGGACGGCGGGCGCCCCCTCTCCCGTCGCGGCACGCGGCTATTTCTTGAGCGCAGCCGCCAGCTCGTAGCACATGGCCAGATGCATCTGGATGGTGGGGAGGGTCGCCTTTGCGAAGGACTTCATCACCGGATTGGCGCCGCCCTTGGCGTAGCCGGCGAACAGCCCGACCGCGGCCTGGTGTCCCTTGGTCTGGGCGGCGACATATTCGGCCTCGAAGGCCGGCCCATAGGTGCCGCGCAGCTTCACCATGATCGCGTCGAGATCGGCGCCGAGGCCGGAGGGCGGCGTGATGCCGGTATCGGCCTTGGCCAGCGCGGCGACGAAATTCTTGCCGATCTGCGTGTGGTCCTCGACCATCTTGGAGGCGAAGGCGCGGATCTTCGGATTGAAACTCTTCAGCAGCGCGAGCCGGCTCGAATTGATCTCGAACTGGTTGGCGGCCGCAGCGGTGTCGACGAAGGCGGCGGTCGAGGGCACCTTGGCGGCGGCCGCCAGCGCCTGCGGGGTCGGCCCGGCCGTGGACGACATGGTCATGGTTTCAGCGCGCACGCAGGTCGTCCCCACGACCAGAGCGATGGCCGAGGCATACAGCAGAACCTTCATGGGTTCCTCCCGATTTTATAAGGCGAGGCGTATCCTTGCCCGTCTTGGGCAAACGCGCCAGCGGATTCGCGCTCAGCGCCGGAACACGCCGACCAGCTCGACATGGGTCGAGTAGAGGAACTGATCGACCGGGGTCACGCTCTCCAGCCGGTAGCCGCCGTCCACCAGCAGCCGCGCGTCGCGGGCGAAGGTCGCGGGGTCGCAGGACACGCCGATCACCAGCGGCACCTTCGAGGCTGCCAGCTGGCGGGCCTGCGCTTCCGCGCCCTGTCGCGGGGGATCGAACACCACCGCGTCAAAGGCCTTCAGCTCCATCGGCAACAGCGGCCGGCGGAACAGGTCGCGGGTCTCCGCCGCGACCGGCTTGAGTCCGCTGGTGCCGCGCACCGCCTTCGCCAGCGCCTCGACCGCGCCGGCATGGGATTCGAACGCGCCGACGCGGGCGATCTCGGCGAGCCGCAAGGCAAAAGTGCCGACGCCGCAGAACAGATCCGCGACATGCTTCGCCTTCGCCACCGTCACCGCCGAAAGCACCGCCTGCGCCAGCACCGCCTCGCCCTCGGCCGTGGCCTGGAGGAACGAGCCGGGCGGCAGCGCGACACGGGCGCGGCCCATGGTCAGCACCGGCGGCTCGCGCTGCAGCACAAGTTCGCCATGGCGGGTGAGCCGCGCCAGCCGATGCTCGCCGGCGAGCCGCGCCAGCATGGCGACGCGCGCGGGCTTCAGCGGGCCGGAGCCGCGTACATCCATGTCGAGCCCGGTCTCGGTGGCGGTGACCTGGATGTCGAGCGGCTTCGCCACCGGGGCCAGCGCTTGCGCCACCGCCCAGGCGGCCGGCAGCGCTCCCGCCAGCGACGGGGCGAGGATCGGGCAGGCATCGATGGCGACCACGGCATGGCTGCGCCGGCCGGCGAAGCCGACCGCCAGTACATCCTGCCCCTTCGGCGCGGAACCGCCGGTGCCGCGCGCATGGAAGGTGGCGCGGCGGCGGCCCTCGCCATGGGCGGCGACCAGCGCGGCGACCGGCGGCTCCAGCCCCTCGCGGGCGAGCGCCTCGACCACCAGCGCGCGCTTCCACTGCCGATAGGGCTCGGACTGCCAGTGCTGAAAGCTGCAGCCTCCGCACAGGCCGACATGGCGGCAGACCGGCTCCACCCGCTCCGCGCTCGGCTCCAGCACCGCGAGCAGCCGGCCGCGATCGCCCTCGCGCTCCACCTCGACCCGCTCGCCGGGCAAGGCGAGCGGCACATAGACCGGCCCTTCGGGTGTGTCGGCAATGGCGTCGCCACGATGGCCGAGCCGGGCGATTTCGAGCTGGGCAACGATCATTTGGGGAGCACCGCTGATATGAGGCATGGCATATTATGTATTGAACAAATATTGACGTGCGACAACTTATCACTCGATACGCAATCACATGGCGATTGCATCAGACTGTTGTAGTGTTCGGCAGGCTGATTCCTATTTTTCAAACGGACAGCCTCGTTTACTTAGCACGCGCACATAATAATAAGCCTTGAGCGCAACGCAAAGGGGGAAACATGTCGCTTATCTCAGCCTTAGCCATAAGCGTTGGAGTATTGGGGGGCGTTGCCACCTGGCTGTTCCTCGGACCGCTCGGCGGCGGCCTGCAAATCTGGGCCGCCTTCATCGCCTGGGCCTGCTTCTTCCACTGCGGAGGCAAGGAGGCCGGGTTCAAAGCCACCGTCATGGCGAATGTCGCCGGCGCGGTGATGGCGTGGCTGACGCTGCTGGCGGTCAGTCGCGGCGGGCTGGGCGAAAGCCTCGGCCTGCCGGTCTGGGCCGGCATCTGCGTCGGCGTCGGCGTGCTGGTGATGATCCTGCTCGCCAACTTGCCGGCCTTCGCCGCGATTCCGGCGATGGTCTACGGCTATGCCGCCACCGCGGGCTACGCGCTGCTGGCGGCCGACGGCCTTGCCAAGCTGACCGAGGCCAGCCTCGCCAACCCGCTGGCGACGATCATCCTCTCGATGATCGCCGGCGCGGCGCTGGGCTATGTCTCGGAGAAGCTCGCCACGGCACTGGTCGGCAGCGCGCCGGCCCGTCGCCCCGCATGAGAGCCGCGCGGGCGGCGTCATGTCGCCCGCGCCGCCACCAGAAGGAATTCCTCATTGCCGTCGCCGCCGGCGATGGGCGAGGCGAGGCGCTGCGAGACGGTCCAGCCGAGTTCGGCAAGCAGCGCTTCGATCCGCGCGACGGCGCCGGCCCGTGCATCGGCATCCCTGACAATGCCGCCCTTGGAGAGTTGAGCGCGGCCGACCTCGAATTGCGGCTTCACCAGCGCCACCAGCCGGGCGTCAGCGCCGGCATGGGCCAGCGCGGCCGGCAGCACGGCGCCGAGGCCGATGAAGCTGACATCGATGGTAACGATATCGGCCGCCGGGATCGAGCCGGGGGCAAGCGTGCGGATATCGGTCTCCTCCAGCGACACCACGCGCGGATCGCCGCGCAGCCGGGCGTGGAGCTGGTCGCGCCCGACATCCACCGCGTGGACCCGGACGGCGCCGCGCGCCAGCAGCACCTGCGTAAAGCCGCCAGTGGAGGCGCCGACATCGAGCGCCTCAAGACCGGTGACGTCGAGCCCGGCGGCATCGAGCGCGGCTTCCAGCTTGAGGCCGGCGCGGGACACCCATTCATAGGCCTCGCGCGCCTCGATATTGGCGGCGGGGTCGATCATGTCGGAGGGCTTGACCAAAGGCCGGCCAGCGACGCGCACCAGCCCGGCGGCAATCGCGGCCTGCGCGCGGGCCCGGCTGTCGAACAGGCCGCGCGCCACCAGAACGCGGTCAGCGCGCTCGCGTGCCGGACTGTCCTGCGCCGCCACGACCGGCCGTCAGCCCAGCAGCGCGGCGGGCACGGCCGTGCCGGCGCTAACTCCGCCCGCGCCGAGGCCGAGCGTGCCGAGCACACCGCGCACGATGCCATCCGTATCGAGGCCGGCCGCCTTGAGCTGCGCGGCGGGGGTGTCGTGATCGAGGAAACGGTCGGGCAGGTGCAGCGTGCGCACCTTGAGCCCGCGCGCCAGAGCGCCCTCTTCCGCAAGCAGGGTCAGCACATGGCTGCCGAAGCCGCCAATGGCGCCCTCCTCCACCGTGACCAGCACCTCATGCTCGCGGGCGAGCCGCAGGATCAGCTCGCGGTCCAGCGGTTTGGCAAAGCGGGCATCGGCCACCGTGGTCGACAGGCCGAAGCCGCCGAGCTGCTCGGCGGCGGCAAGGCAGGGGGCGAGCCGGGTGCCGAGCGACAGCAGCGCGACCTTGGTGCCCTCGCGCACGATGCGCCCGCGCCCGATCTCCAGCGGCACGCCGTGGGCGGGACGCTCGGCGCCGACACCCTCGCCGCGCGGGTAGCGGAAGGCGATCGGGCCCTCGTCATAGGCGCTCGCGGTGGCGACCATGTGGACCAGCTCGGCCTCGTCGGCCGCCGCCATCACCACCATGCCCGGCAGACAGGCCAGCATCGGCACGTCGAACGCCCCGACATGGGTCGCGCCATCCGCGCCCACCAGCCCGGCGCGGTCGATGGCGAAGCGCACGGGCAGGCGCTGGATCGCCACGTCGTGCACGATCTGGTCATAGGCCCGCTGCAGGAAGGTGGAATAGAGCGCGCAGAACGGCTTGTAGCCCTCGGTCGCCAGCCCGGCGGCGAAGGTCACCGCGTGCTGTTCGGCGATGCCGACATCGAAGCTGCGCTCGGGGAATTCGCGGGCGAACAGGTCGAGCCCGGTGCCGGCCGGCATGGCGGCGTTGATGGCGACGATCCTGTCGTCGCGCCGCGCCTCGTCGACGAGGCTCTCGGCGAACACCGAGGTGTAGCTCGGGGCGTTGGACACCGCTTTCTTCTGCGTGCCGGTGGCGACGTCGAAGCGCTGCACGCCGTGATATTTGTCGGCCGACGCCTCGGCGGGCGGGTAGCCCTTGCCCTTCTGGGTGACGACATGGACCAGGATCGGCCCCGCCTCGGAATCGCGCACATTGCGCAGGACCGGGAGCAGATGATCGAGATTGTGCCCGTCGATCGGGCCGACATAATAGAAGCCCAGCTCCTCGAACAGCGTGCCGCCGGTCCAGAAGCCGCGCGCGAACTCCTCCGCCCGCGCCGCCTGCCGGCCGAAGAATTTCGGCAGATTGCCGGCGAGCTGCTTGGCGGTTTCGCGCAGGGAGCGGTAGGTGCGCCCGGACAGCAGGCGGGCGAGATAGGCCGACATCGCGCCCACCGGCGGGGCGATCGACATGTCGTTGTCGTTGAGGATGACGATGAGGCGCGAATCCATCGCCCCGGCATTGTTCATCGCCTCATAGGCCATGCCCGCCGACATCGCGCCGTCGCCGATGACGCAGACCACGTTGCGCCGCCCCGCCTCCGGGTCGAGCGCGGCCTGGAGATCGCGCGCGACCGCCATGCCGAGGCCGGCGGAGATCGAGGTCGAGGAATGGCCGGCGCCGAACGGGTCGTAGGCGCTCTCGGCACGGTTGGTGAAGCCGGAAAGTCCCGTGCCCATGCGCAGCGTGCGGATGCGCTCGCGCCGCCCGGTCAGAATCTTGTGCGGGTAGCACTGATGGCCGACATCCCAGATCAGCCGGTCATGAGGCGTATCAAAGACGTGATGCAGCGCGACGGTAAGCTCCACCACGCCGAGCCCCGCGCCCAGATGCCCGCCGGTGACGGACACGGCGTCGATGGTCTCCTCGCGCAGCTCGGCCGCGAGCTGTGGCAGCTTCTCGTCGGACAGCCGACGCAGGTCGGCCGGCTCACGGATCGTATCGAGGAGCGGCGTCGAGGGGCGGGTCAAGAATGTCTCCGGTCTATCGCCCAGTCCCATAAGCAAGATGGGGGCCTTTGGGCGAAGGTCAACGGCATACACAATGCGTCCCCGCCGCGCAACGCGCGGGCGCACCCCGGCGTGCCGGTGCGCGATACCGCCGGCCGCCGCCCTTGCGTCAAACCGCATGTGGAGACCGGCGCCGGCAGCGGCGCAAAGATTGGCGTCGCGCCCGAGCTTCCGTTAGAACCGCTCCATGAATGAGGCAGCGCCCGCGAGCGCGGAATCGGCCGTGGAGGGCCAGCAGTCGACCGGCGAGGCCACGCCCCGCCGGCTGGTGCTGTTCCTGCCCGGCCACGACCCCACCGACATGGACTACCATCACGGCCGCTTCGCCTTTCAGGCGCAGCGCTTCGCGCAGCTGTGGTCGTTCGGGGTGGAGGTCTCCGACCGGCTCGACGACGGCACGGCGCATCTGGCGCGCTGGGATGTGCGCAGCCATGGGCCGAACTGGCGGCAAGAGACCGAGTACGGCATCCTTCGCTGGGAGGACATCGTCGTTGAACTGGACGACCGGCCCAACCATGTGCGGCTATGGCGCGGCTTCGCGGCGCTCTTCGAATTCCTGATCAACGGCACGGCCGGGCGCTATGTGAAGGCGAGCCCGCGCTATGGCGGGTTCTTCTTCTTTCCCTTCGTCATCATCGCCCTGTTCGCGGCGCTCGGCGCGCTGGCCGGCGGGATCGCGGCCGCGCTGGCCGCGCCCTTCGTGCCGACAATCGCGGCGGTGCTGCTCGGCGCCCTCGTCGCGGCCGGCGTGTTCATGGGGCTGTTCCACCAGCCCGGCCGGCGCTGGCGGCTGCATCAGGCGCTCGACGACTGGGACGTCGCCCGCCAGTATCTGCGCGCCGAGGTGGCGATCCTCGACCAGAGGCTCGACCGCTTCGCCGACATCGTGACCGAGAAGCTGCGCGCGGGCAGCTATGGCGAAATCCTGCTGGTCGGCCACAGCCTGGGTGCGACGCTGATGCTCGGGGTGCTCGACCGGGTGCTGGACCGCGAGCCCTCGCTCGCCGCCGGCCCGGTGCGGCTGAACCTGCTCACCTGCGGCGCCACCATCCCCAAGCTCGCGCTGCACCCGGAAGGCGAGCGCATCCGCCGGCAGGCGGCGCGGGTGGCCGCGGCGCAGGGCATCCACTGGGTGGAGTACCAGGCACGGCACGACGCCATCAATTTCTACAAGTTCCATCCCGTGGCGCTGACGCGCAGCGAGTTCGACAGGGAAAGCCTCGGCGCCCCGGTGCTGCGCAACGCCAATATCAAGACCATGCTGACACCGGAAAAGCTCCGGAAGCTGCGCTGGTCAACCATGCGCATCCATTACCAGTTCATGCTCGCCAATGAGCGCCCGGCCGCCTACGACTATTTCATGTTCGCGCTCGGCCCGATCCGCTTTTCCAACCTCACCTACAGCCCGGACGGACCGATCGGCCATTTCGCGCCGGACGGCTCGCGTCGCGACGCGCCCAACTGACGGACCTTTCATGAACCTCCTCCTCGCCGCCAAGATCGTCTGGGCCGCCGGCGTGATCGGCTGGTACCTCATCCGCATCCCGTTCGAGCGCAAGGTGAAGCGCGAGCGCGTGGTCGACGCGCGCGACCGGCTGCGCGAGACCGTGCTGCTGCTGTGCTCCACCTGCGGGCTCGGCATCGTGCCGCTGCTGTGGGCGACCTCGCGCGTGTTCAACTTCGCGAACTACCCCTATTCCATCGTGCAGTTCGCGCTCGGCACCGCCGTGTTCATCTTCAGCCTCTGGCTGTTCCGCCGCACCCACAAGGACCTCGGCAAGAACTGGTCGGTGACGCTGGAGATCAAGGACAGCCACAAGCTGATCACCGGCGGCGTGTACCGCCATGTGCGCCACCCGATGTATTCGGCGTTCTTCCTGTGGGCGTTGGCACAGCTGATCCTGATCCCGAACTGGATCGCCGGCCCGGCCGGTTTCATCGGCTTCGGCATTCTTTTCGCCTTCCGCGTCGGGCGCGAGGAGGCCATGATGCTCGACACGTTCGGGGATGAATACCGGGACTACATGAAGCGCACCGCGCGGGTGGTGCCGGGCATTTTCTAAGAGGGCGCGATGCTGGAACTGCGACCGGGCTGCGAGTGCTGCGACCGCGACCTGCCGCCCGGTTCGCGGGAGGGGTTCATCTGCTCCTTCGAGTGCACCTATTGCGCGGACTGCGCGGAAAAGGTGCTCGGCGGCGCCTGCCCCAATTGCGGGGGCGAACTGGTGCGCCGCCCGGTGCGCCCGGCGGCCAAGCTTGCCGCCAACCCGCCCTCAACCGTGCGGGTGTTCAACCCGGACGGATGCCGCAAGGCGAAGGCGAGCTGAGACCAGGTGCGCCGTGCTCGCCGTGCAGCCGCACCGCGCGGAAGCCGGAGGCGGCGAT
This sequence comes from Ancylobacter sp. G4_0304, assembly GCF_047501495.1. Lineage (NCBI taxonomy): Bacteria > Pseudomonadati > Pseudomonadota > Alphaproteobacteria > Hyphomicrobiales > Xanthobacteraceae > Ancylobacter > Ancylobacter sp. G4_0304. Next base: position 63,671 of record NZ_JAZDRM010000001.1, read on the forward strand.
ATCGTCGCAGAGCGGCGCCCATTGGCAGCCCAGGCACGCGGCGCGGATCGTCCCTTCAGCAAAGCCCGCGCGCAGCCGGGCGATGGTCGCGGTGTCGAGCGCGAGGCGCGCGCCCGTCTCCAGCGACCGGCCGATCCAGAGCGCGACCGCCTCGCGCGCCTGCGCGTCGCGCTCTTTTATGCTCGCATTGAAGCAGTGATGGCCATCCGCCAGCATCGGGGCGCAGATCTCGTCCGGCCCTTCCACCAGCTCCACCGCCTCCCCCGCCTCCAGCCGCGCCACCACCTTGTCGTAATGGGCGACGAAGGCCGGGGTATAGCCCTTGCCGACATAGGTCAGCAGGCACAGCAAATGATGGGCGCGCAGGCGCACCGTCATGTCGCGCCGCTCATTGCGGGTCGAGCGGCTGCACGCCCGGCCGACCGTCGGCACTGAGGGTGATCTTCTCAACGCGCGCCTCGGCGTCCTTCAGCAGGGCGTCGCAGCGCGCTTTCAGCGCCTCGCCGCGGGCATAGAGCGCGATCGATTCCTCAAGCGGGACATTGCCGGCTTCCAGCTTGCCGACAATCGTCTCCAGCTCGGCCAGCGCTTTCTCGAAGCTCAGGCCGGCAACATCCGCCGCATCGGTCATGGCGCTCTCCCTTGTTCGCGAATCCGTTTCCGGCCCCGCTTATACAGGATCAGCCGCGCATCAGCGCCGTCACATGTGCAGAAGCGGAGCGCGCGAGACCCTCAAGGTCGTAGCCGCCTTCCAGCACCGAGACGATCTTGCCGCCGCAATGCTTGTCGGCGACGTCCATCAGCTTCTTGGTGACCCAGGCGAAATCATCTTCCAGCAGGTTGAGCGTGGCGAGCGGGTCGCGGGTATGGGCGTCAAAGCCGGCGGAGATGATCACCAGCTCCGGGCCGAAGGCGTTCAGCCGCGGCAGGATCCGGCTCTCGAACGCTTCCTTGAACTGCTCGCCGCCATCGCCCGCGCGCAGCGGCGCATTGACGATATTGTCCGATGTGCCGCGCTCGCCCACCGCGCCGGTGCCGGGGAACAGCGGCATCTGGTGGGTCGAGGCGTACATGACGGACGGATCGGACCAGAAGATTTCCTGCGTGCCATTGCCGTGGTGCACGTCGAAATCGACGATGGCGACGCGGTGGATGCCATAGGTCTTCTGGGCATGACGCGCGGCGATGGCGACGTTGTTGAACAGGCAGAAGCCCATCGGCGTGCGCGTCTCGGCATGGTGGCCGGGCGGGCGCATCGAGACAAAGGCGTTCGCCACCTTGCCGGACATCACCTCGTCAACGCCGAGCACCGCGCCGCCGACCCCGCGCCAGATCGCTTCGCCGGTGCCGGGCGACATCACCGTGTCGCCGTCGATCCGCACCAGCCCCTCGGTCGGCATCGCCTCTTCCAGCGCCGCGACGAAATCCTCCGGATGCACCCGCACGATATCCTCGCGCGCGCCGACCGGGGCCTGCTCACGGGCGAGCATAGCGAAATTCTCCGCCTCGAACACGCGGTTGAGCACGCGCACGCGGTCCGGCCGCTCCGGGTGGCCGGAGGGGGTGAGATGGTCGAGGCAGGCGTCGTGCTGGATCAGAAGGGTGGTCATTGGCGTTCCTTGGGCCCCTGTCGGTGCTGCGGCGTCGGTACTGCGGCAGGCGTTTGGTCTTGTTTCAGATATAGGAAGTGGTGGACGATATGCCACGCGCGAAGGTCGGGCCAGCCGGACCCGGACGGTCGCACGGTTTTTTCGCGCCGCCCCCCCGCCGGTTGACCATGGCCCGGCAAACCCTTATCGAGCCGGCTTTTGCAGGAGCCGGGCGCGGGAGCCGGGCAGCAGGCCGCGACGGCGGAAGGAATGAGCGCGTTGAGCGAGCCCGCATCCTATCGGCCCGCGCCGAACCCGCCAACCACGCGACGGCTGGCGGCGGACGCGGCCGGCATCGCGGAGGCCGCGCGGGTGCTGCGCGCCGGCGGGCTGGTGGCGCTGCCGACCGAGACCGTCTACGGCCTTGCCTGCGACGCCACCGATCCGGTCGCGGTGGCCCGGCTCTATGCCGCCAAGGGGCGCCCCTCCTTCAACCCGCTGATCGCCCATGTACCGGATATCGAGGCGGCGCAGCGGGTCGGCGATTTCTCGCCCGAGGCGCTGGCGCTGGCGTCACGGTTCTGGCCCGGCCCGCTGACGCTCGTGGTGCCGGCGATCCCCGAGGCGACGAGCGAACTGGCCCGCGCCGGCCATTCCAGCGTCGCCATCCGCGTTCCCGCCCATGAGGTGGCGCGGGCGGTGCTGGCCGCCGCCGGCCGGCCGATCGCCGCGCCGAGCGCCAACCGTTCCGGCCATGTCTCCCCGACCACGGCCGAGCATGTGCTCGCCGATCTCGACGGCGCCATCGACCTCGTGCTCGATGCCGGCCCCTGTGCCGTGGGCATCGAATCCACCATTCTGGACTGCACGATCTCGCCCCCCGCCCTGCTGCGCCCCGGCGGGCTCGCGCGCGAAGCGATCGAGCAGGTGCTCGGTGCAAAACTCGCCCGCCGCGCCACGCCGCAGGGCAAGGCCGACGACCTGATCGCGCCGGGCATGATGGCCTCGCATTACGCGCCCTCGGTGCCGGTGCGGCTCGACGCGCACGAGGTCCACCCCGGCGAGGCGCTGCTGACCTTCGCGGGGGCGCGTCCCGCCGGAAGCGAGCGCGCCGCCGCGATTTTCGATCTCAGCCCCGCGGGCGACCTGATCGAGGCGGCCGCGCGGCTGTTCGCCCATCTGCGCGCGCTCGACGCGGCCGGCGCCTCCGGGATCGCCGTGGTGCCGCTGCCGCGCGAGGGGCTGGGCGAAGGGATTCGCGACCGGCTGGAGCGCGCGGCCGCCCCGCGCTGAACGAGGCCCGGCCGCCGATCGGCGCCGATGCTGGCTTCCGCAAGGCCGTTAACCGCCCCGCAAGGTTAATCTGCGACAACCATATTTGTCGGCGCGCGATGCCTTGCCTGTGGCAGGAGCGACACGGCCGGCCACGGGATTGTTGCGGGCGGATTGTTGCGTAGGCGTTGTCGCATGGGGGCGGTCACTCGATATCGGCGTCTTGGGCTCTGGGCCGGCCTGCTGGTCGCGTGGACGCTCGGCGCCTCCACCAGCATCGGCCGGCAGGACATTGCCGGCCTGCTCGCTCACCAGCCCGGCATTGCCGAGCGGGCGCGGCTCTCGGTCTATTCCGGCGCCTTCCATACGCTGAAGGCCGCGACCTTCGCCTGGCCCTCCACCCACTCGCCGCTGCTCGGCACCTCGATCGACGCGCCGCCCCGGATCGGCGGCACGCTGAACGACGTGAACCGCTCGCCCAAGGCCGACCGGCTGGAAGCCCGCGAGGAACAGACCATCGAGCCGGAGGATCGCGCCGGCCAGCAGACGCCCGAGACCGTTGCAGGCGCCGGCACCTCCACCTCGGGCGATCCCACCTTCGGCAGAGGCACAGCCATGGCGGCGGGCAGCGCCACCGGCACCGGCATTTCCACCGCCGATGCCGGCATCGGCACCGACCCGCATGAAGCCGACGATGTCGCCGACGACGCGACCGACACGGCGGACCGCACCGCGCTGGCGCTCGGCGGTGTCGATTCGATCTCGGCGGGCGACCCGACCGGCGACCCGACCGAGCTGGAAGCCGACGCGATCACGCTCGGGCCCGACGAGAGCGGCGACCGGATCGATCCCGGCGAGGCCGGCGCGCGCGAGACGCCGGCGGTGTCGTTCAGCCCGTCGACGCCGATCTATCGCGAGAGCGCGCTCATCTTCTCGCTGGACCGCGAGGCCCTGCCGCCGCAGCCCTTCCTGCACGCCGTGGCGCCCCTGCCCGACAGCGGCACCACGCTGGCGGAGAAATCCGACGAGCCCGACACCCGCGTGCGCAGCGGCCCGAGCCCGGCGGAGCGGCTCGGCCTTGCCGGGAAGCGCCTGGAACGCTCGCTGAAATGCCTCGCGGAGGCGGTGTATTTCGAGAGCCGCGGCGAGCCGGAGCGCGGGCAGGTCGCGGTGGCGCAGGTGGTGATGAACCGGGTGTTCTCGGGCTATTACCCCGCCGATATCTGCCGCGCGGTCTACCAGAACGCGCACCGCAAGCTCGCCTGCCAGTTCACCTTCGCCTGCGACAACATCAAGGATGTGGTGACCGAGCCCAAGCTCTGGCAGCAGGCGCGGCGCATCGCCGACGACATGCTGGACGGACGCATCTGGGACGAGAAGGTGGGCCGCGCCACCCATTACCACGCCCGCTCGGTGCGGCCGAACTGGATCAGCGAGATGCGCAAGCTCGACCGCATCGGCGAGCACACCTTCTACCGCCCCCGCCGCTGGACCAGCTGAGCCGGGGGCGTCCGGGATCTCGCCGATTGCGCTGAGAGCGGCGTTTGTGAAGGAAATGCGCGGCGTTGCCCTCGACGGGCGGCACCGGCGTCCTATCCTCTCGGACCACGGCCGACGGGGGCCGAGCGCGGGAGGCCCGATCATGACCGACAGCCTCGACGGACAGACCCGCCTCATGGCGGTTCGCGACGCTCATTCGCCGCGCGAGGGCGGGATGATGGCAGCTAGGCTGGCTGGCCCGCCGCGCCGCTCGCGCAACGCGTGGGGCGGACGCGCGGCCATGGCCGGCATTGGCCTACTGGCGCAACTGGCGCTCATGGCCCCTCCCGCCCGCGCGGCCGACAGTCAGCAGGCGCTGCGTTTCGCGCCCGGCACCAGTTCGGCCAGCGTTTCCGGCACGGTGGGCGGGTCGGACACGGCGATCTACACGCTCAAGGCCCGCGCCGGGCAAACCTTGACCGTGGTGCTGAGCACTGCGGGCAGCGACGCCTGCATTTTCGACGTCTCGAAGCCGGACGGCTCGTTCCTGTTCAACGGCACCACCGGCGGCAGCGCCTTCACCGGCACGCTGCCGGCGGACGCCGCCTACCAGCTCTCGGTGTTCCAGATGCGCGCGGCGATCCTTGAAGGCCAGAGCTGCCGCTACACACTCGCGGTGAGCGTGAATTAGGGGTTTTCGAGCGACGCGGAATACGATTCGCGTCGCTCACTCGCGTGACGCCGAAGGTGTGGAGCGTGGCCCGGCCTCGACAGGCGGGCCAGAGCGCCGCCCTAAAAGCAGAACGCCCGGCGCAAGGCCGGGCGTTCAAACTTCAGGATGGGAGACCGGCGCTCAGTTGAGCTTGGTCTTCACCTCGGACACCGCATCATCGAGGAGGCGGTCGGCGGTCTGGCCGACGACATGGGCGGCCAGCAGCGTTTCCGCCGCCTTCACCGCCGCGTCGGCCGCCGCGGCCTTCACGTCGGCCAGCGCCTGCGCCTCGGCCTGGGCGATCTTCTGCTCCGCCATCTTGGTGCGGCGGGCGATCAGGTCTTCCAGCTTGGCCTTGGCCTCGGTGGCGAGACGCTCGGCCTCGGCGCGGGCGGTGGAGATGATGGTCTCCGCCTCTTCCTCGGCCTCGTGCTGGCGGCGCTTATATTCGGCGACCAGCTTCTGCGCCTCTTCCTTCAGCCGGCGGGCTTCTTCCAGCTCGGCGCGGATGCGCTCGCCACGCTGGTCGAGCGCCGCGCCCATCTTCGAGAACGCGCCGGCCTTGATCACGATCCCCATGAAGATGACGAAGGCGACGGCTACCCAGAAAGTATCGCTACCCATGGCCGTTCCCTCACTTCTCGATGGCCTGATCGACCGCCGTCTCCACCGCCTGCGGGGCGGGAGCGGTGCCGATCAGCGTGCTGACGATGGTGCCGGCCGCATCCACGGCGATGCCGCGGACATTGGCCATGGCCGCCGTCTTGGTGGACGCGATCTGGGCCTCGGCCGTGGACAGCTTGTCCGCGAGCCCGGCTTCCAGCGCCTTGCGGCGTGTCTCGGCTTCCGCCGAGAGCGTGTCGCGGGTCTCGGTGGCGATGCCATGGGCCTTGGCGCGGGCGCTGGACAGCGCCGCCTCATAGGCCTTGGCCGCCGCCTCGCTCTCCGCGCGCATCTTGCCGGCTTCCTCAAGATCGTCCGCGATGCGGTCGTGGCGCTCTTCGAGGATATTGGCGATGCGCGGCAGCGCGATGCGGCTCATCAGCAGGTAGAGCGCCGCGAAGGCGATCGCCAGCCAGATGAGCTGCGAGGGAAAGGTGTGGACGTCGAAGGGCGGGAAGGTGCTGCCATGCGCCTCGCCGGGAGGAACGGCAATCTCGACGCCGTTGACGACGGTGGGACCACCAGCGTGCGGCGCGGCCTGCGCAACTTCCGTCGAGGCGACGACGATAGTCGCCGGACCCAGGGTCTCAGACATGGTTCAGGCTTCCTCGATCAAAGCAGGACGGGCGGCGCCGGCTTCTCGCCGCGCACCGCCCGAATTCCGCCGGAACGTCAGACCACGAAGAGCAGGACGAGCGCGACGACGAGCGCGAAGATGCCCAGACCTTCGGCGAGCGCCGCGCCGATGAACGCGCGGGCGAACTGGCCGTCGGCCGCCGACGGGTTGCGCAGGGCGCCCGACAGGAAGTTGCCGAAGATGTTACCCACGCCGATAGCGGCAAGGCCCATGCCGAGACAAGCGAGACCGGCGCCGAGGAACTTGGCGGCAATCGGATCCATGGTCTTCTCCTATTGAATTCGCTAATTGAGTTAAGGACTTGGATAAAGTTCCCGCGAGCGCGCCGATCAGTGACCCGGATGCAGCGCGTCGTTGAGATAGATGCAGGTCAGCACCGCGAAGACGTAGGCCTGCAGGAAGGCGACCAGGAATTCGAGCGCGGTGAGCGCCACGACCATGGTGAGGGGAAGCACCGCGCCCAGCCAGCCGACGGCGCCGCCGGCGGTCATCATCACGATGAAGCCCGCGAACACCTTCATGGCGATGTGGCCGGCGAGCATGTTGGCGAACAGACGCAGCGAAAGGCTGATGGGGCGCGAGAGGAAGGAGATGACCTCGATCACGACCATGAAGGGCAGCAGGAAGGCCGGCACGCCCGACGGCACGAACAGGTGCAGGAAGTGGGTGCCGTGGCGGATGAAGCCGTAAACGATCACGGTGCCGATCACCAGCACCGCCAGCGCGGCGGTGACCACGAGATGGCTGGTCACGGTGAAGGCGTAAGGAATCATGCCGACGAAATTCGCCACCAGCACGAAGATGAACAGTGAGAACACCAGCGGGAAGAACTTCATGCCCTCATTGCCGGCCGTGGACCTGATATTCGAGGCCACGAACTCGTAGGACATCTCCGCCAGCGACTGCAGGCGACTCGGCACCAGGGTGCGGCCGCGGGTCGCGAAGGTGAGGAAGAAGAAGACCAGGGCGACAATGCCGAACATGAAGGCGGCGGAATTGGTGAAGGCCAGCTCAATGCCGCCCGGAGTCCCCAGGTCCACGATCTTGAAGATCTGGAACTGGTGGATCGGATCGATCTCAGTCGCCATCGCCGGTCGCTGCCCTCAACATGAGACACCCGCGCGGGCGCTCATCCCCATTGTCCTGACGCCGCCGGCAGGCCGCGCCGCTCGCATTCATGCCCCGCCGTGCGGGGTCTTGTTCTTTCCAGTCTCGCCGGCCGCGCGCATCATGTTGAGCACGCTGGCCACGAAACCGAGCAGCAGGAAAACGATCATCCCCCACGGCGCCGTGCCGAACAGACGATCAATGCCCCACCCCAGGCCTGCGCCGACCAGAACCCCCGCTACGAACTCGCTTCCCAAGCGGAAAGCAAGCGTCATGCCGGCGGATGCCGACGTCCTGTCCACCTTGGACGAGGCCGCCGTCTCCGCCTTGCGCTCGGCACGCACCTTGTCCAGCGCATGCTCAAGTCCGCGAAGCCTGCCCGAAAGCTCGGAATCGGAAAGATCCGATCCGTCTTTCCCGTGCTGGTCGTCCGCCTTGCCTCGGTCGCCCATCATCTGTGCCCGGCCTTTGTCGGAGAAGGTTTCCCAACCCCCGAAACCGGGCGCACCATAGTGTTCGCCCAAATGGGTGTCAAGGACGCGATCACATCTTTTAAGTCATTGGAATATATCAGGAAAAATAGGGGGTGGACGCTCTGTCGCAGGGGCTTTTCACGCCCGGCGGCACCAAGGGAAGCTCGGGCCGCCGCTTTTGGCATACCAGATTCCCTGAACGCTCCCCCACGCGCGGGCGCTCAGCCGACCTCGCGGAAGCTTTCGGCGGTGGTGAGGTCGACCGAGACCAGCTTGGAGACGCCGCGCTCGGCCATGGTCACGCCGAACAGCCGGCTCATCCGGCTCATGGTGATCGGATTGTGCGTGATGGTCACGAAGCGGGTCTGGGTGAGACGCCGCATCTCGTCCAGCAGGTTGCAGAAGCGCTCGACATTGGCGTCGTCCAGCGGCGCGTCCACCTCGTCCAGCACGCAGATCGGCGCAGGATTGGTGAGGAACACCGCGAAGATCAGCGCCATCGCAGTCAGCGCCTGCTCGCCGCCGGACAGCAGCGACAGCGATTGCGGCTTCTTGCCGGGGGGCTTGGCGATGATGTCGAGCCCGGCCTCCAGCGGATCGTCCGAATCGGTGAGCACGAGTTGGGCCTCGCCGCCGCCGAACAGCGTGGAGAACAGCTGGCGGAAATGGCCGTCCACCACCGCGAACGAGGCATGAAGCCGCTCGCGGGCCTCGCGGTTCAGCCCGGCAATGCCGTGGCGCAGCCGCTTGATCGCCTCGGTGAGGTCGTCGCGCTCGGCGGCGAGCCCCTGCTGGCGGCCCTCGACCTCGGCAAGCTCCTCCTCCGCGCGCAGGTTCACCGCGCCGAGCCGCTCGCGGTCGCGCTTCAGCCGTTCGAGCTCGGCCTCGACGCCCGCCACCTCCGGCAGACTGGCGCCGTCCTCCAAGGCAGCAATGTCACGCGCGCTCTCCGGCGGGCCGTCCAGCATGTCGGCGATCTCGCGAATCAAATCCTCGCGGCGCTGGCGAGAAGCCTCCGCCCTCGCTTCGGCACGGGCGCTCTCCTCGCGGGCGGAGGACAGGGCTTCGAGCGCCGCGCGGGCGGCACGCTCGGCCTCGCCTTGCGCACGCTCGGCGGCGACCAGCGCGTCCGCGGCCTCGCGCCGGGCCGTCTCGGCCTTCGCGGTCTCGTCCAGCAGCGCCCGGCGGCGGGCGGCGAATGCCGCGGGGGCGTCCTCCAGCTCCTCGCGCTCGCCCCGCGCCTCGGCAAGGCGCGCTTCCAGCGCGGCGAGACGCTCGCCGGTGCCGCCGGCACGCTGGCGCCAGGAGGCGGCTTCCGAGACGATGACGGCGAGGCGGCGGGCGCGCTGCTCGCGCTCGCGGGTGAAGGCTTCCGCCCGGGCGCGAGCCTCGGCCAGGGCGGCCCGCTCCTGCGCCACGCGGGCCCGCGCCTCCAGCAGCAGCGCCTCGCCCTGCGCGGTGGGCGCGAGCGCGTCCAGTTGCTCGCGCGCCTCGTCGAGCGCGGCGATCGCGGTCTCGCGGTCGAACTCGACGCGCTCGCGGGAAGAGGCCAGCGCCTCCAGCCGCGCGGCCTGCTCGGCACTGGCGCGCTCGGCACGGGCGAATTCCTCGCGGGCGGTCTCCATGGCGCGCAGCGCGGCACGACGGGCCTCGCGGGCCGCATTCTCACGGCTACCGGCGGCGCGCAGGGCGGCCTCGGCGGCTTCCACGCCCTGCCGTAGCCGGGCGACATCGGCGCGCGCGGTGCCGAGCTGGTCTTCGAGATCGGCAAGACGGTTGCGCTCGGCAAGGCGGCGGGCGGCGGCGGTCGGGGCCTCGGCGGCGGCGGTGAAGCCGTCCCAGCGCCAGAGATCGCCCTCGACCGAGACAAGACGCTGGCCGGGGGCGAGCGAACGGGCGAGACGCGGCCCGTCCTCGCGCGCCACCACGCCGATCTGCGCGAGGCGGCGCGCCAGCACGGCGGGCGCCTCGACATGGGCGGCGAGCGAGGCGATGCCCGCCGGGAGCGCGGCGTCGGAGGCGGCGTCGGTCAGCGCCCAGTGCACCGGCGCGCCGGCATCGGCGGGGGCGTCGAGATCGTCGCCGAGCGCGGCGCCCAGCGCGGCCTCAAAGCCCCGGGCGACCCGCACGGCATCGAGAACCGGTGCCCAGCGCTTGGGCGTGCCGATGTCCAGGAGCTTCATCAGCGCCCGCACCTCGGCGTCGAGCCGCTGCATCGCGCGCTCGGCCTCGGAGAGCGGACGGCGGGCCTGATCGAGCCCGGCGCGGGCGAGGCCATGGGCATCTTCCGCCTCGACGGCGCGGCTCTCGGCCTCCGCGAAGGCATCCTGCGCCATCTCCGCGCGTTCGCGCAGCGTGTCGAGCCGGCTGGCGTCCAGCCCCGCTTCCAGCGCGCGGGCCTGCTCGGCGAATTGAATGAGCTCGCGCTCAAGCCGGGCGAGGCGGTCGGACTGCTCGCGCACCGCGCGCTCCAGCGCGCCGCGCCGGGCCAGCGCCTCGGCATTGGCGGCGGTGGCCTGCGCGAACACCCGCTCGGCTTCGGCGAGCGCTTCCGCGATCGCCTCGCGGGCGCCGGCGGCCTCTTCCTCCGGGCCGAGCGCGTCCTCCTGCGCGATGCGCAGTTCCTCGTCTTCCTGCGCCAGCCGCTCCAGCACTTCGTCAGCGTCACGGGCCAGGGCGTGCTCGCGCTCCATGTCGCCGCCGAGCTGGGCGAGCCGACGGTCCAGCTCCTCGCGACGGGAGCCGGCGCGGGCCTCGTCACGGTCGAGTTCGCCGCGCGCCAGCGTCAGGCGCTGCAGGGCGGCGGCCTTCGCCGCATCCGCCTCGCGCAGCGCCGGAAGGCCGTGGGCGGCGACGGCCGATTCGCGCGCGCTCTCGCCCTGCGCCTGCGTGCGGGCGGCGACCTCGCGCACCGCAAGATCGAACGCGCGGGCCGCTTCCGACAGCGCAGACGTCGCCTCCAGCCAGCGCAGCCACAACAGGGTGGCCTCCAGCCGGCGGATATCGCCGGAAACCGTGCGGTAGCGGCTCGCCTGCCGCGACTGGCGGCGCAGCGCGTCGAGCTGGCCGGTGATCTGGCCGATCACGTCTTCCAGCCGGGTGAGATTGGTCTCGGCGGCGCGCAGCCGCATCTCCGCCTCATGGCGGCGGGCGTGCAGGCCGGCGACGCCGGCGGCCTCCTCAAGGATGCGCCGGCGCGCGGAGGGCTTGGCGCCGATCAGTTCGCCGATCTGCCCCTGACGCACCATGGCCGGCGAGCGTGAGCCGGAGGAGGCGTCGGCGAACAGGATCTGCACGTCGCGCGCGCGCACCTCGCGGCCATTGATGCGGTAGGACGAGCCGGCCTCGCGCTCAATGCGGCGCGAGACTTCCAGCACGTCGGCATCGTTGAAAAGAGCCGGAGCGTCGCGCTCGGCATTGTCGATGGTGAGCACCACCTCGGCGGTGTTGCGCGCCGGCCGCGTGGTCGAGCCGCCGAAGATGACGTCGTCCATCCCCTCGGCGCGCATCGCCTTGTAGGAGTTCTCGCCCATCACCCAGCGCAGCGCCTCGACGAGATTCGACTTGCCGCAGCCGTTCGGTCCCACGACGCCGGTGAGGCCGGGCTCGATCAGCATGTCGGTCGGCTCGACAAAGGTCTTGAAGCCGACAAGGCGCAGGCGGGTGAACCTCATGGCCCTGAGCGTGAGGCTTCCCAACCACAAGTTCAAGTGGGAGAGCGGGCGGCAGACACGAGATGTTGGGGATTTGTCGGGTTGCCCGCCCCTCGTGGACGTCATCACGGATGGCTCCAGGGACCGGGGAGCGATCCCGGTTCCACGCTGCGCGTTGCCCGGGATGAGAATGCGGAGGTGTCCGCCCCGCCCCTCCCCGAAAGCCGCATTGCGAAGCGGCACGCTCTGCCGGCAAACTCACTGCACGCAGCCGATCCTGCCACGATCCGCCGTTACGGAGACAGAGCCATGCGCCCGCCCGTGCTCGACATGTTCGACCTGCGCATCCTGCGCGAATTGCAGGAGGACGGGCGGCTGACCAATGCCGAACTCTCCGAGCGCATCGGCCTCTCGCCCTCGCCGTGCCTCAGGCGCACGCGGCGGCTGGAGGAGGAAGGGCTGATCACCGGCTATCGCGCCCGGCTCGACGCCAGCCATCTCGGCCTCGGCGTGCTCGCCTTCATCCATGTCCATCTGGAGCGGCAGGTGGAGGAGGCGGCGCGCGATTTCGAGGCGGCGGTGAAGGCGCTGCCGCAGGTCATCGCCTGCTACAGCGTGACCGGCGACAGCGACTACATGCTGCATGTGGTGTGCGAGGACCTCGACGATTTCGCCCGCTTCGCCCATGACCGGCTGATGGGCCTGCCCGGCGTGCGCGGCGTGCGCTCCTCGCTGGCGCTGAAGCGGGTGAAGGAGAGCGGCACGCTGCCGCTCGACCACCTGCGCGCCGCGCCCGTGGAGCCACATCCCAGCGGGTCGAAGCGATCCGATTGACGGGAACACGCGCCCGAATCCGCTGCCGAAAAAGCAGGCAGCGATACGAGACCCACCAGAATCCCCGGCTGAGCGGCAGAATCTGCCAAAACAGCTGCGCCGCCGTCCCAACATCGCAAGGACATGCCGCAATAGGTCATTCATACTGACCTATATCGACATTCCGCAGCGCGTGAACCTTGGGAGGCGACGTCATGGCATTCGTGGCAGACACCTTGATTCCGCTCACTTCCGGCACCGCCGCGCTGGGTCGGCGCGTGGGTTTGGGCCGCTCGCCCGCGACGCTGGCCGCGCTGGCGCTCACCGGGGCGGCGTTGCTGTGGTCCGGCAATTTCCTCGCCGGCCGGCTCGCCGCCGATCTGGTGCCGCCCGCGACCTTCTCGGCCGCGCGCTGGCTGCTGGCCTTCCTCGTGCTGCTGCCCTTCACCGCCCGCGAGATCGGCGTCAAGAAGGACGAACTCATCCGCCGCTGGCCGCTCTGGGCGGCGATGGGCGTCCTGAACATCGCGGTGTTCACCGTCCTGATCTATGCCGGCCTCGCCCATACCAGCCTGGTCAACGGCTCGCTGATCGGCTCCAGCGCCCCGATCCTGGTCGGGCTGCTCGGCTGGCTGGTGCTGGGCGAGAAGACCAGCCTGCGCTCGCGGATCGCGCTCGCGGTCTCCACCGCCGGCGTCGGGCTGATCGTGCTGCGCGGCGATATCGGCAATCTGCTCGGCCTCGCCTTCCAGCCGGGCGACCTCGTGCTGTTCCTCGGCATCAGCGCCTTCGCGCTCTATGCGGTGGTGCTGAAGCGCTTTCCCTCCGGCCTTTCGGCGGCGGCGGCGCTGACCGTGAGCATCCCGTTCGGCCTCCTTGCGCTGGCACCTTTCGCGATCTGGGAGCTGGCGGCCACCGGGCCGGCCCTCGGCGGCAATGCGGCGCTGCTGGTGCTCTATGTCGCGACGCTGCCAACGCTCGGCTTCATTCTATGGGCGCGCGGCGTCTGCGTGCTCGGCCCGCTACGCGCCGGCCAGTTCCTCCAGCTCATGCCGGTGTTCGGCGCGGCGCTGGCGGTAAGCCTGCTCGGCGAGGAGTTGCACCTCTATCACGCCATGGGCCTCGCTCTGGTCATGGCCGGGCTCGGCCTGCGCGACCGGCGGCCGGCCGGCGCCGCCTGAAAAAAACCATAAGCCGGCCCTTCAAGGAGACTTCTCCATGCAGGGCCCACTATGAACGACGCGCCGAACGCCACCCGCCCGAGCTTCGACATCGCCGCCGTGCAGAGCGTTCGCAAGACCGTGCTGCTGGCTCTGGGCGCGCTCGCGACCTCGGCGCTGCTGTTCGGCGCCTCGCTGTGGCCCGACAGCGGCGATGCCAGCCTGCATGAGATCATCGAGACCATCGGCCGGGCGCTGATCGTGCTGGCGATCCTCGGGCGCACCTGGTGCTCGCTCTATATTGGCGGGCGCAAGAAGGCGGAGGTGGTCGACCTCGGCCCCTATTCTATCTGCCGCAACCCGCTCTATGTGTTCTCCTTCATCGGCGCGGCCGGTGCCGGCGCGCAGTTCGGCAGCGTGACGGCGGCACTGGCGGCGGCGGTCATCACCGTGCTGGTGTTCGCCATCGTGGTGCGCAAGGAGGAGCGCTTCCTCACCGAGCGCTTCGGGGAGGCCTATCTCGCCTACAAGGCGCGGGTGCCGCGCTTCATCCCGAACCCCGCGCTGTGGCGCAACACCACGACGCTGGAAATCCGCCCGCAGCTGGTTGTGCGCACCTTTGTCGATGCCTGCGTGTTCCTCGCCTCGATCCCGCTGGCCGAGGGCATCGAGATGGCGCAGGACGCCGGCCTGCTGCCGGTGCTGTGGATGCTGCCCTAACGATCATACCGCCGCAGCACGGCCTGCCCGAGCCGGTCCAGCCATAGCGCCACCAGCGCGAAGCCGCAGCCGACCATCACGTCGATCAGCCGTTCCGCGATATCGTGCTCGGCGCGGCCGAGCGTGCCAGCGACCAGCTCCAGCAGCAGCATGATGAAGGCGGTGAGCGCCGCCGTGCCCAGCGCGCCGCTGCGGCGCTCCGCCGGCCAGCGCAGCAGCGCCGCCAACGCCATGCCGACCAGCAGCGCGGCATGGTAGGGCACCAACAGCCCGTAACCCACCGCCAGCGCGATGCCGAGCAGCGTACCCAGCAGCATCTGCGCCATCAGCCGCCGGCTCGACAGCGCGTCCGCCCGGAGCACGATCACGATGGCGATCAGCGCCCAATAGGGCCGATGCAGGCCGAGCGCGAGGCAGGTGAGGAAGGCGAGCGGAACCGCGGTTCCCACCGCGCCGGCGAACACCCAGCGCGCGCGCTCGGTCGCGCGCAGACGGGCGAGCAGCTCCGGCAGCGACGGCGCCGTCGAAGGACGGGGAATGCCGGTCAGCCAATCCCAGCCCAGCGACACCAGAAAGGCATAGGTGGCAAATCCCGCCACCACGCCGACATCCCTCGCCTCCAGCGGCGCGTAGATTGCCCCGACCGCCAGCGTCAGGCACAGGAATCGCGCGCCGGCCGCCGCAGCAGGATGCAGGCTCTCCACCAGCGCGTAGAGCGCGCCGACCACGGCGAAGCCGGCCACAACCAGCCCGGTGTGCCCGGCCAGCGCCGTGCCGAGCCCGGCGCCGAGCACGATCACCGCCCCCGCCGCCGCGAAGACGAGCAGGCGCTCGCGTGCCGGCCCGCCAGTATCCATGGCGAAGGCGAGGATGCACGTGACCATGGCGTAGATCAGCCAGGTGTCGACGCCCACGGTCAGCCCTACCGCGATCGGCGCCATGACCGTGAGCGCGAAGCGGATCGAGCGCGCGGCGAGGAGGTCGCCGTGCCAGTCGAGCCGCATCCATGAAGAGGGGGTTTCCGCCAATCGCGCGTTTCCCGATGATACCTTTACCCGGTCTTTACCCTGCCCGACCGAGATTGTGGACAGTGTTGCGGTGTTGCGTCCTCGAGTGTCGGGTTGGGGTTCATGAAGCTGGTTGGTAATGGCGGCGCCCGCCGGGCATCGCGCGTCGAAAATCCCCTCTCCGGTCCCAACCGTCCCGACTCGCGCAATCCCGACTCGCGGCTGCCGCTCGACACCATCCGTCGCGGCGACTGCATCGCCGAGCTTGCCAAGCTACCGGCGCAGTCGGTCGATCTGGTGTTCGCCGATCCGCCGTATAATCTCCAGCTCCAGGGCGAACTGAAGCGCCCCGACGACAGCCGCGTCGACGCGGTGGACGATGCCTGGGACAAGTTCGAGAATTTCGAGGCCTATGACGCCTTCACCCGCGCCTGGCTCCTGAGCGTGCGCCGCGTGCTGAAGCCCACCGGCACGCTGTGGGTGATCGGCTCCTATCACAACATCTTCCGCGTCGGCGCGCTGCTGCAGGACCTCAATTTCTGGATCCTCAACGACATCGTGTGGCGCAAGACCAACCCGATGCCGAATTTCCGCGGCCGCCGCTTCACCAACGCCCACGAGACGCTGATCTGGGCGGCGCGCGAGCCGGATTCGCGCGGCTACACCTTCAATTACGAGGCGATGAAGGCGGCCAATGAGGATGTGCAGATGCGCTCCGACTGGCTGTTCCCGATCTGCTCGGGCCATGAGCGGCTGAAGGACGGCGACGGCCACAAGGTGCACCCGACCCAGAAGCCCGAGGCGCTGCTCGCCCGCATCCTGCTCGCCGCCTCCAAGCCCGGCGACGTGGTGCTCGACCCGTTCCTCGGCTCCGGCACCACGGCGGCGGTCGCCAAGAAGCTGCGCCGGCATTTCATCGGCATCGAGCGCGATCCCGCCTATGCCGACGCCGCGCAGGCGCGCATCGATGCGGCGGTGCCGCTGCCCGAGGAGGCGCTGGCCCCGGCGCCGAGTGCGCGTGAAGCTCCCCGCGTGGCCTTCGCCTCGCTGATCGAGCGCGGGCTGCTCGCACCCGGCACGCTGCTCACCGATGCGCGGGCGCGCTTCAAGGCGCTGGTACGCGCCGACGGCACGCTCTCGCTGGAAACCGCGCCGGGCCTCGGCACCGTGGCCTCGATTCACAAGGCCGGCGCGCTGGCGCAGGGGCTCGACGCCTGCAACGGCTGGACGTTCTGGCACATCCAGACGCGGAACGGCCTGCAGCCGATCGACAGCCTGCGGGCGGTGGTGCGCTCGGAAATGGCGATGGCGGCGGAATAGCATTGAGGTATCTTTCCCCGCCTGTATGGGGAGACGCCGATGCTTACGCTTTTCGACATGCCGGACTCCGGCAACAGCTACAAGGTGCGCCTCGCCGCCACCCACCTGGGCGTGCCCCTGATGCGGGTCAGCATGTCCTCGCGCGACGGCTCGACCCGCGCGCCCGACTTCCTTGCGCGCAACCCGATCGGCAAGCTGCCGACTCTTGGGCTGGAGGATGGCCGGCACCTCGCTGAATCCAACGCCATCATGCTGTTCCTCGCCGAGAACACCAAGCTGGTGCCGGCGGACGCCTATGCCCGTGCCAAAATGTATGAATGGCTGTTCTTCGAGCAGTACAGCCACGAGCCGGCTATCGCCGTGCGCCGCGCGCTGTTCATCTATGAGGAGCGCCGCGCGCTGGCGACACCGGAGCGGCTGGCGCAGCTGCTGGACGCCGGCAACCGGGCGCTCACCGTGATGGAGACGCGGCTTTCCGCAAATAACTGGCTGGCGGGAGAGGCGTTCAGCCTCGCCGACATCGCGCTCTATGCCTACACCCACACGGCGGAGGAAGGCGGCTACGATCTCGGCCTCTACCCCGGCATCCGTGCCTGGCTCGACCGCGTGGCCGGATTGCCCGGCCATATCCGGCTGGCGGATTGAGACCCCTAAAAAGCGAAAGGCCGCCCCCTGGGGGAGCGGCCCTGCCTTCATCGAGACGAAACGCCTCAGAGATTGGCGGCCTTCTTGACCGCTTCCTTGGCTTCGCCCTTGGCCTGCTGGGCTTCGCCCTTCAGCTCCTGGACCTTGCCTTCGGCTTCCATCTTCTTGGAGCCGGTCATCTTGCCGACGCCCTGCTTCACGTTGCCGGCCGCCTCGTTGGCGAGGCCCTTGGCCTTATCCGCTGCGCTACCCATCGTGATGTTCTCCATATCAACCCGCGTCCTGCGGGGTTGCCGGAATAACGCGCGGAAGGCACGGCGGTTCGCCGGACCAGCATATTTTATTCGAGATACTCCAATACCTTGACCATGACGCTCGGAAACGCTTCGGCCGAAAAGCCCCCGCGCGCCACCCAGCGCGCGCCGGCCGGGGCCGGGGTCGCGGCAGGCACGTCCGCCCTCCATACCGACAGTTCCAGCGCGAAATGGCTGAACACATGGCGCACCGTGCTGTTGAGCGCGACCCAGCGCGCCGGCAGCGGCGCGAAGGCGGCGGGATCGCCGCCCCGCTCCTCTTCCCACGGGGTGGACGGCACCTCGCTCATCCCGCCGAGCAGGCCCGTCATCGGCCGCGTGCGCACCAGCACCGCGCCATCCGCCCGGACCGCGAGAAAGGCGACGCCGTGCCGCGTCGGGCGCGCGGCCTTCGCCGCCTTCACGGGGTAGGCCTCCGGCTGGCTGGCGGCATGGGCGGCGCAGCTTCCGCGAAACGGGCACAGGATGCAGGCGGGCTTGCGCGGCGTGCAGACCGTGGCGCCGAGATCCATCATCGCCTGCGCGAAATCGCCATGACGCGCCGCCGGCAGCAGGGTCTGCGCCAGCGCGCGCAAGGCGGGACGCGCTTTGGGCAGCGCTTCTTCCACCGCAAACAGCCGCGAGACCACGCGCTCCCAATTGCCGTCCACCGGGGCAGCGCGCTGGTCGAAGGCGATGGAGGCGATGGCGGCGGCGGTATAGGGGCCGATGCCCGGCAGGGCGAGCAGCGCCGCCTCGTCCGGCGGAAACCGGCCGCCATGGCGCTCCACCACGGCGCGGGCGCAGGCGTGCAGATTGCGGGCACGGGCATAATAGCCGAGCCCGGCCCAGGCCGAGAGCACCTCTTCCAGCGGCGCCGCCGCCAGCGCCTCCACACTCGGCCAGCGCGCGAGGAAGGCGGCATAATAGGGCTGGACCGTCACCACCGTGGTCTGCTGCAGCATGATCTCCGACAGGAACACGCAATAGGGATTCTGCCGCTCGCCCGGGGCGGCGCGCCACGGCAGCGTGCGCCGGTGCCGGTCGTACCACGCCAGCAGCGCATCCGGGGACGGCGCGGGCAGATGGGCGGCGGACGGCTCCGGTGCGGGTTGCGGGGCACGCTCGCGCCGGCGGCCTCGTGCTGCTAATCTGGAGGCGGCAGGCATATCGATCCTCGGCTTGTCCCGGCGCGCGGGCCATTTCCAATCGGGCATACTCGCCAGATCGCCTGGAAAGCGGCCCCGAGTCAGTAAGTTGGAGCATTTTCTGATCGCGAAAGTCGATCAACTTTCGCGGAAAATGGTCTAACCTGTGCGCGACACCGGCCGGGAGCAAGGGCGCGCCGGCCGCTTCACAGGACTGTCCACCACATGAGCCAACGCCCGGCGCCCCGCCGTTCCACACCTCGGCCGCTCGCCGACCTGATCGACGCCGCGATCGCCGAAAGCTGCCGACAGCGCGGCATCGCCTCGGTGGAGATCGTCACCCGCTGGGCCGATATCGTCGGCGACGCGCTGGCCGCGCGCGCGCTGCCGATCAAGCTGGCCTGGCCCGCGCGGGCGCAGGCCGAGGAACCCGGCGTGCTGCATGTGCGGGTCGAGGGAGGCTATGCCATCGAGCTCCAGCACGAGGCGCCCCTCGTGATCGAACGGGTGAACCAGTATTTCGGCTGGCGCTGCATCGGGCGGATCGCGCTGCGCCAGGGGCCGGTGCCGGCTCCACGCGCCAAGACGCGCCGCTTCGTCGAGCCGGACGCGGGCGAATGCGCGCAAGTGGCGAACCGGCTGGGTGACTTCGAGAACCCCGAACTTGCCGCCGCGCTGGCCCGGCTCGGCGCGCTGGTGGCGCGCGAGCGCGGAAAGGCGCGCGAGGAGGCCCCCGCCGGCGGCAGGACGGCGGGATCGGGACGCCGCGACTTCACGCAGCGGTGAGAAAGCTTTCAAGCGCCCCACCGTTGCCATCATCGCGCCGTGCCTGTAGGCGCTATGATGCGGATGCCGGCAACGATGATCGACCGGCGCTTAGTTGGAGACTTTCCATGATCGATCGCCGCCGCTTCCTCGAAGGGATGGGCGCCGCCGCCCTCACGGCCGCCGCGCTCGTGGCGATGGCCGGCCCGGGCGGCCTCGGCCTCGACCGGCTGTCGTTCATCGGCCAGGCCGAAGCCCAGACCGTGGACGCCGCCAAGCTGATGTCCCCCGGCCCGCTGCCGGACATCGTGCTCGGCAAGGCCGACGCGCCGGTGACCATCGTCGAATATGCCTCGATGACCTGCGGCCACTGCGCGCATTTCCACACCACCACCTATCCGGTGCTGAAGGAAAAATACATCGACACCGGCAAGGTGAAGCTGATCCTGCGCGAGTTCCCGCTCGATATCGTCGCCAAGGCCGCCTTCATGCTGGCGCGCTGCGCGGGCGACGACAAATATTACCCCATGGTGACGACCCTGTTCGAGAACCAGAAAAACTGGGCGTTCAGCAACAACCCGGCGCAGGCGCTGATGGCTATCGCCAAGCAGAGCGGCATGACCGAGCAGCAGTTCAATGCCTGCCTGAGCGACACCAAGC
Source organism: Ancylobacter sp. G4_0304 (assembly GCF_047501495.1). Classification (NCBI taxonomy): domain Bacteria; kingdom Pseudomonadati; phylum Pseudomonadota; class Alphaproteobacteria; order Hyphomicrobiales; family Xanthobacteraceae; genus Ancylobacter; species Ancylobacter sp. G4_0304. Next base: position 83,787 of record NZ_JAZDRM010000001.1, read on the forward strand.
TCGCCGGCGAGATCGACGAGAGCGCCAAGCGCGGCGCGCAGGATTTCGGCGTGGATTCCACCCCGACCTTCTTCATCAACGGCAAGAAGGTGCCCGGCGCGATGAGCCCCGAGGACCTCGACAAGGAACTCGCCCCGCTGCTGGCGAACTGACGGCGCGGCCGTTCCCCGAGCCGGGGGCGCAGGGATTTCTGAAAAAGCGGGCGCGCGGGCCATGATGCCGGCGCGCCCGTTTTCGTTCGAGGTTGAACATTTCCCGATCAGATGGGCTCACCCGGTCGAAGAGGAATGTCTCCGGCCGTTTGACTTCAGGGCACTTCCCGATCGTCGGGATGTTCCATCCGAACGAGAGGGGCTTCAGCTGCGGCCGCGGCAGCGGCGCGGTCCTCGCCCTTCGGCCGATGGGTCGAGGTCGCGGGTGAGCCTCGGGGCGTGGCGGTGGCGGCGCGTCGGGTGGCCTCCGGGCCGTGACGCCGGTTGCGTCCCGTCGAAAGCCGACCGTTCAGCGGGCGAACACCGCGCCGGTGACACCAGTGAAGCCTGCGCCCTTCCCTCCCCGCCTCACTCCGGCAGGCTGATGCGTCCGTCCGCGGCGAGCGGGAAGCCGGGATTATGGGCGATCTCCCACGGATAGCCGTCCGGATCCGCGACATAGCCTGAATAGCCGCCCCAGAAGGTCGGCTGCGCCGGGCGCAACGCCCGGCCTCCGGCGGCCACGGCGCGGATCAGCGTGGTGTCGACCTCGGCGCGGCTCGCCCGGTTGCAGGCCAGCGCGATGCCGCCAAAGGAGCCGTGCCGGCCATCGAGCACGCCGGCATCGGCCGCCAGCTCGTGGCGCGGATAGAGCGAGAGCACGACCCCGCCCGCCATGAAGAACGCGGCGCCGGTCGCACCCTTGACCTTCCGCTCCAGCCCGAGCGCCTCGTAGAACGCGATCGCGCGGGCGAGATCGCCGACCCCGAGCGTGACCAGCGAGAGATGCAGTGGCGGCACCGGATGCGCCGGCACGAGATGCGGGGGCGCGGCGCGGCCGGCGGGCGACTTCTCGTCAATGGCGGGCGGCATCATGTCTCCTCCCCGAACAGCGATAATTGCTGCCCCGGCTGGGCGGGGCGGCGGAAATGGCGCGTGGTCAGCCGATGGGCGCGCCTGTTGAACCCCAAACGCTCGGCCGCGATCTCGAAACGCCGCGCCATGGTCCAGGCATAGGGGCCGGAGCCGGTCATGCGCTGGCCGAAGGCGGCGTCATATTCCTTGCCGCCATGCAGTTCCTTGATGAGCGAGAGCACATGGCGGTAGCGGTCCGGGAAATGCGCCAGCAGCCATTCCTTGAACAGGTCGCGGATTTCCAGCGGCAGGCGCAGCATGACATAGCCGGCCTCGCTCGCCCCCGCGCCCGCCGCCGCGTCGAGAATGCGCTCCATTTCCGAATCGGTCACGGCCGGAATCACCGGGGCCACCAGCACTGCCGCCGGCACGCCGGCCTCCGCCAGCCGGCGCAGCGCCTCGATGCGGCGCATCGGGGTGGCCGCGCGCGGCTCCATGGTGCGCGCCAGCTTGTGGTCGAGCGTGGTGACCGAGAGCGCCACCTTGGCGAGGCCGCGCTCGGCCATGGGCGCGAGAATGTCGAGATCGCGCAGCACCAGCGCCGATTTGGTGACGATGCCGACCGGATGGCCGAAATCGCGCAGCACTTCGAGAATGCGCCGGGTCAGCCGCCACTCCTTCTCGATCGGCTGATAGGCGTCGGTATTGATGCCGAGCGCGATGGTGCGCGGCTCGTAGCCGGCCTTGGACAATTCCTTGACCAGAAGCTCCGGCGCGTCCGGCTTGGCGAACAGCTTGGTTTCGAAATCCAGCCCCGCCGAGAGGCCCTGATAGGAATGGGTGGGCCGCGCGAAGCAATAGACGCAGCCATGCTCGCAGCCGCGATAGGGGTTGATCGAACGGTCGAAGCCGACATCGGGCGACTGGTTGCGGTTGATGATGGTGCGGGCGCGCTCCACCGTCACGCTGGCACGGAACGGCGGCAGGTCCTCAAGACTCTGCCAGCCATCGTCGAAGCTCTCGCGCGCATGCGGCTCAAAACGGCCCGGCGCATTGGAGAGCGCCCCGCGCCCGCGCCGGCGCTCCGTCTCGATGACAGGCGCGTTCACCGCCATCTCGCCCTCCAGATACGGGTCGGGCGCGGCCGCCCGCTTGGCCTCCAAGGCTTCGCGCTCGCGGCGGTCGCGCCGCTCCTGCGCCAGCCGGCCGAGATGGCGGGGCGGCACGGGCGAGCCGGGGGCGGTCGTCGGGGGAGTCGGTATGCGGCGTTCCATGCGGCCATTTTTAATCCGCGCGTGAGAACATATCAAGAACATATGTCGAAATGCGGCGCCGCCCGCTATACGCGGCGAAACCTGTGGGTTAGGCAGGTTTCAGGTCAGGGAACGGCTTTCCGGGTGACGGAGGGCTGGAGAATCGATAGGGCGGCGGCACGCGTGATTTCAGTGGTCATTCCCACGCGCGAGAGTGACAATCTCCTGATTCCGGTCCTCGCTTCCCTGGTTCCCGGCGCCGCTGCGGGCATTGTCCGCGAGGTGCTGCTGGTCGATGCCGGGCCTCCCGCCGAGTCCCGCATTTCCGAAATCGCCGATGCCGCCGGCTGCGAATATCTGCACGGGCCCGCCGATCTCGGCGCGCGGCTGCGCCAGGGCGCGGGCGCGGCGCGGGCGCACTGGCTGCTGTTCGTCAGCCCGGCGGGTCTGTTGCAGGAGGGCTGGGCGCGCGAGGTGCGCGGCTTCACCGATCAGGCCGAGCGCACCGCGAGCGTCGGCCGCCGCGCGGCGACGTTCCGGCTGGCGCTGGACGGGTTCGGCGTCAAGCCGCGGCTGCGCGAGGCCACCGCCGTGGGGGGGGGCGGCGGGGTTGGGCGGCGCGCGCCCCCCGCCCGCCCCCCCCACCACCCCCCCCGCACCCCCAACCCACGCCCCCCCCCCCCCCCCCCCCCCC